>JASGGM010000036.1:0-15041 GCA_047605045.1 Acinetobacter sp.
TAAGGCTTTAACACTCGAATCCTTTTCTACATCTAAATATTCATTTTCTGCAGAATGTGCATTACCGCCCACACCAGCACCTATCGCAACCGCTGGGATTCCCAAACTCATTGGGATATTTGCATCGGTACTTGAACTTGCCAATTGTGGTTGCCAGCCTAATGTACGGGTCGCCGCCAATGACAATTGGATCAGGCCATCATCATTTTTAGTCTGGCCCGGAGGACGGTCTCCCACAAGTTTACTGTCTAGCGAAATTTTACCTGTTGTAGTTTTTCTAAAACTATTTTCCTCATTAGCCGCTTTATTCACAATTTGAATAAAACTGCTTTCTACATTCTTTAAATCAGATGAAGACGTCGAACGCATATCGACCTGCATCCATGCATCATTCGGAATTGCATTCACTGATGTTCCACCACCAACCACACCAACACTATAGGTTGTGCCTTGCGGCACTTTAAGTTTTCCAAATTCAGCCATCGCGTTGCCTAAAGCATACATTGGATTGACAAGCCCAAAGGCTTTATAACTATGCCCACCAGGCCCTTTAAAATGCACTTCATAGCGCTTACTTCCAGGCCCTTCATTCACAACTCTTTCTGGCTCCCCACCATCAACAATAATTGCAGATTGTATTCGTCCCTTATACTCACCTTCATTAAATAAATATTTTACCCCTCTTAAATCACCTAAACCTTCTTCCCCTACAGAACCAACAAAAAGAATATCTTGTTCTGTGGTGATATTTGCCTGCTTCATTGCACGGACATATGCAAGCAACGCCACCAATCCTCTAGTATCATCTAAAATTCCAGGCCCATAAATTTTGGTTCCATCTCGGCGAATCTTCAAATCTGTACCCTGCTGAAAAACAGTATCTAAATGTGCAATTACAGCCGTAACTTTATTATTTTTCGTTTTCGTCCCTTTCCAAAGTGCAAGCACATTTCCTTCTTTATCAATTTTGGTTGTAACCCCAGCTTCCGTCATCAGTTGTGCAAAGGCTTTTGCTTTTTCTGATTCACCAAAAGGAGGCGATGCAATTTGTTGTAATTTAATATTTTCTTCCACAATTTTTTCATGTGACTGATCAATAATCGCGCTAATTTTTTTAAATTGATTAGATGAAATCAAGTTCGTTACAGCTGTATTGGCCTGATCAAGCGTCATCGCCATGCTTGATGAACTAAAAAGTAAAGCAGATATAGACAGTGCAATCACATTGGTTTTATAAAATTTTTCATACATCTGGTTTAACATATTAATAACTCCATGAATTTTACAACATAAATATTTCTTCCAAAAAGAGTCATTGGCCTTATTCATCCATTACTCTTATTCTACATTAAGCGAAACAAAACCTTATTAACACACCAATACAACCAAAAATCATTGATTTTTCTAATCATTTTTAATTATCTTAGTTACTTCGTCGTTGAACTATTTTGTAGCATTTAAATAAAGTTTTAATATCTTTGCACCTAAAACTAGCAATAATATGGTGAAGAAATTACTGATTATCTGTAAATGACAGACAATTTATATTCTATTAAGATATATTGATTGTTATATTCACAAGTAATTTAATAAAAATCTCACACCCTTCAATACACTTTTAAAAGGATTATCATGGCCGTTTTTACAGTCATTGGTTTGGGCAGTTTTGGTGAAACTGTTGCCGTTGAACTTACTCAACTCAATCATGATGTGATTGGAATTGATACCGTTCAGCGCAATATTGAGAACGTCGCTGATCGTATTACACATGCGGTGATTGCTGATGCTACTGATCAGAAAGTACTAGAAGAATTAAATGTACAAAAATGTGAAGCTGCAATCGTGGCTATTGGTGAAGATATTGAAGCCAGTATTTTGTGCGTTTTGAATCTAAAAAATTTAGGTGTAAAAAATATTTGGGTTAAAGCAAAAACCAAAGCACATCATATGATTCTTTCACATCTTGGTGTTCATAAAATTATTCATCCTGAAGAAGATATGGGAATACGTGTTGCACAGACTTTAAGCTACCCGATGGTCAGCCGCTATATGTCTTTAGAAGATGATCACTATATTGTAAAAGTACTTATTCCAGAAAATCTAAACGGGGTTCATCTACACGGGATTATTCAAAAATGTCATACAGTTAAAGCATTAATGGTTAAACGCCAAACGCAAGTAATCTATGACATTCCAGTGGATTTTACCCTTAAAACCCATGACTTATTGATTGTTTCTGGACTAAAAAGCGAATTACAGCAGTTATCTTTGAGCTTTATGTCATGAAAGTACCTCAATTCCCAACCAAGAAAAAAACCATTAATTTAAGTCCACCGAAATTATTAGCATTCAGTTTTTTAAGCTTTATTGTGATTGGGACACTCTTACTCAAATTACCCATTTCACATATTCGCCCACTGAGTTGGATTGACGCATTTTTTACAGCAACATCCGCTGTTACCATTACAGGTTTATCCGTTATTCCTGTCGGCCAAGTACTAAGCCCTTTTGGGCAAGTCGTGCTATTAACCTTAATTCAAATTGGCGGTTTGGGTTTTACCACCTTTGCTATTTTAGCTGCGATGAGCCTTTCATCAAACCTTAATCTGAAACAACAGCTTATGGCACAAAGCACTTTAGGACAAACCAGTTTAAGCAAAGCAACATTGGTCGCAAAAAATGTATTCATCTATACCATTTTTTTCGAGTTGGTCGGCACAGTCATTTTAACGGTTTTATGGTGGCAAGATGTCAGTTTTGGAACTGCCCTACACTTTGCATTATTCTATAGTATTTCTTCATTTAACAATGCAGGTTTTGCTCTGACACCAAATGGATTGACGGACTTTAATGCCAGTCAGTTAATCTGTCTTACCATCAGCACCTTATATATGCTTGGTGGATTGGGCTTTCTAGTCTTAATGGATTTGAAACAAACCAAGGGATGGAAACGCTTAAGTAGCAACAGCAAACTCATTTTAATCACTGTTGCGATTATTAATGTGGTCGCTTTTCTCATGATTTGGGCTTTAGAATTTAATAATCCGAATACTTTAGGACAAATGACATGGCAGGACCAAGCATTGAATGCATGGATTCATGCAACGGTACCACGCTCTTCTGGCTTTAACACCTTAGATGTATCCCAAATGACACATGCATCAACATTGCTGACCATGTTATTAATGTTTATTGGTGGCGGTTCTTTAAGTACCGCAGGCGGGATTAAGATCGGAACCTTTATTGTATTGGCGTTTACTGTCATTACTTTTCTACGTCGTAATGATGAAATTCGTATATTTAAGCATTCCATTTCTCATGAAACTGCCTTTAAAGCATTGGCCGTCACGCTCATTACCTGTTTATTAATTTTCTTGGGCTTATTTGTAATATTACTGCTTGAACCAAAGAAAAGCTTTTTAGATTTATTATTTGAAGTTATTTCAGCTGCTTGTACGGTAGGCTTATCTCACGGTGTAACCACACAATTAAACGCTCCTGCCTTAATTTTACTTAGTTTATTAATGTATGCAGGACGATTAGGACCTTTAACACTGGCCTACCTGATTGCAACACCAAAGAAAAGTCGCCTTAAACACCCAACGACAGATATCCAAGTGGGTTGAGTTCTGTGATTGAATTTATATACGCTTTTGTATGAACAGTGCTCTTATGAGTATTATTCAAATATGCTTAGGCTATTTATGAATGGTGTATAAAAAAACCACAACCCGTGGTTTTTTTATACTATCCAAATTTTAGAACCAATCCATCAAAGAAATACCAATACCGATGTAATTGGCTCTATGATTGTAATCAATCAAACTTTCACCATAACCATTAAAATACTGGACTTGCCCACGAAGTTTGCCTTTGATTGGAAATGTCCAGTCGAATTGCACAGCACCGTGTGAGTCATCACCGCCTTTTAGTGAATGACGAAGCATCAATGAAAAATTGTTCTCCCGCCATTTATAAAATGCTGTTAAATCACCTCGCCCTACATAATTTTCAATATCTGGGTTATTGTCATCTTCAGCACTTTCAGGCAAGCGATACCACGGACGTAGCATCAGCGCAAAATTACCACGTTCCAAACCAATATTCAGCATCACCCGATTCCAACTACGTGAAAATGGATCAGACTTACCATTGGATTGATGGTTAAAGGTCAAACCCAATAAACGTCCATTCAACCCAAGAAGATTATAATTGGTACGGAAAATTAGACTGGCTTCAGGCTCATAATTGGTTTCACGAAATGGGCGAGATTCCGCTTCATTATACGTTTGCCAGCGCGATGACTGCGTATAAGCAAGCCATAAGTCACCATTATTCCCAAAAATATTTTCCCATGCCTTCGTTTTTAAAGACAATTGAAATTTAGATTCAGTGGAATTGTAATCTTGGCGCTGGGTTACTGTGTTAACAGGGTTTGGACTGCTTGGAAGCTCATTACGGTCACTCGTCCAAAAGACGGGTAAAGCATAAACAGGTTTATAAGCACGAATATTCCATGTACCTAGCTTACTATTCTCTGACAATTCCCAACGACTATCCAATAAGGAATCATTGGGATTCAGCGCGTCTGTATCGCTTGAAAAAACAAAATGCAATGATTTCGACAGTTTTGATTTTAAACTTTTATCTGTATTGACCTCTTGCTCAGACTTTGGCGTCACAGACTGATCTGAAGCTACTGTTCTCTCCAGACGTGGCAATGTTGCTACAGATGCGGGAGCCGGAACATCAATTTTAGAGGCCGCTTCATTCGAACTTTTAAAATACGCGTCGTAACATGCCAAACGATCTGCATTGCTTAGAATACTTGTACAGGCAGTTGCTGATGTTGGATGTATCGTTTCATTTTCGGCAGCAAACGCAGTTACACATGCACTACCACTCATAATTGCAAGTATACAGATAGCCAAAACTCGAGGTTCAACTGATTTGAACAGCATAGGCTATTTCTCCAATTAATTCACTTGTAAGATATCAAAACCTAGCTGTTGCAATTGTTCTCGCTTTGCGAAAGGTGCAACAACTGCTTTAACAGGTGTTTGTTCGATTAAATAATCTTGGGCAACACGTTTAATGTCATCCAGCGTAACAGCTAACAGGCGTGTACGGAGTTCACTACGGAATTTTGGTGTACGCTGATGCAAAAGTGAATAACATGCAGTAATCGCTTCACCTGCTGGAGAACCAGGTTTATCCATACTGGCAATTAAACCCAAAATCGCCTCTTCTAATTGATGATCTTGATGTTCATTTTCGATTAACCATTTCAAACTGGCTTCAAAATCTGCAAACGTTTCTGTTAAGCGGGGGTCTCTATAACTAAAAAAACGGAATGCGCAAGCATTTCCATCATAGCTTGCACCACCACCATAAGCCCCTCCTTTTTCACGGATCGCGCCATGTAAGAAACCATTGCGTAAGAAACCAGCCAACACCATTAATGGTGCAGCATCAGGATGTGAAGCTTCAACCGTAGCATAGGCGGTTGCACAGAATTGAACATTGGTTTGAATTAACCAAGCTTGGTCTTGCGTCAATGTTTCATTCGCTTGACCAGCCACACTTACCCATTCAGGTTGATACAACTCGATGGTTGTTTGGTCAACAGCCACCTTATCCCAAACACGTTGCACCTCTTCAACCAATGCGTCACTATGTTGTTCTTCACTCACCAATAAAAATTGGCGTGGTGATTGTAATAACACGGCGTGAATATTTTGTAATTCCTGAATAAATTCTGCATACGCTGTTTCATCATGTTCAATACGCTGAATCAAGGCAGTTAACCAATTTAAGGCTCCCAATCCCGTATTGAAATAATCACGCTTTGCTAAAGCACTCATTGAACGAGAAGCCGTTTGCATTGCATAACTATGACCAGACCCTGAAAGGCGCGATTGCCAACGCGTTTTACGTTGCTGGAGCAGTTCTAATATGCGATTTTTCTCATCAAAACGCATTTGCTCGAAAGCAACTTTTAATAATTCAATCGCATCAAAACGATTGGTGAGAGATTTAGTCGTTAACGTTAAAAACGCACTTATTTTTGCTTTATCATTGATATGACTACGCAACGAAGCTCCCATCCCCAAACCACCTGTAACAGCAGTTTGTTTTTGTTGCAACGTTAAATAGTCATATTCACCTGCACCAACCTCTCCCATTAAAATTGGCAACAAACTGAAATATGGCGACTGTATGACTGCATCGGGCAAGGCAATAACGACTTGTTGATAATATAATCCATTGGTTCCCGCATGATACAAATGTAACGGCGTATCCTTACCGTTGCAGATTATTTCACGCAATTCACCACTCACAATCTGTAATTCAGCAGGAATATCTTCCAGCCCCACTTTAGGTAAAAGTGTTAAGTCATCGACCATTTCTTGTCTTTGTTTCAAGGCTAACGTTTGCGCTTCAATTTCAGCTTTCGATGCTTCTGTAAGTGTTGCTGCAATCGCTTCTAAACGTGCTTGTTCCGCCACTTGCTCACGCTGAGATTTCTCTGCGTCTGGTATGAGCGTTAATTGAACACGATGCGGATTGTCTAACAGATGTTCCTGAATAAGATGAGATAACCACATTGGGTCTTGTAATTCTTGTTTAACCAGTGCAATCGCCTGATCGACATCCCAAACATCAATCGGATCGCTATGATGAATCACACTCCCCAAACCATTCAAAATAAGCGTCAAACCATACGGTGAACCATCGCCATTCACTTCTCGTTGATGCAACTCAATTTGATGCAAAATAGAATTCACTTCGTTTTGATCGACAGGCTTTGAAGCAACATCTTGCAAAATACGCAATACATCTTGCTGAAAATTTTCTGCATGTTCAGGGTTTGACCCTTGTACACCACAGAAGAAAGTCATTTCAAAATTGCTATCATCCACCCCCATGAATGGTCCAGTTGAATCGGCATAATCACACGTCTCTAAGTAGTGACGTAGCGGTGATGCTGAATTTTCTAGCAAAATTCCTTCAACTAAACGCATTCCCAATCGCAACTTGATGTCACTCGATTGCGGCAAGAGCCATGCCAATACATGATACGTTTTATCTTTAAGATCATCTGCATCTACCGCATAATGCTCAGTTACTGCAATGGGCGCACCAAGACGTTGTTCTGGTTTGGAATGCAGCGTTTGACCGACCGAGAATTTATGAAGCGCTTGTTTTTCAAACTGCTCTTGTAAATCATAAGGCGATTGATTGCCATAG
This sequence comes from Acinetobacter sp., assembly GCA_047605045.1. Taxonomy (GTDB): domain Bacteria; phylum Pseudomonadota; class Gammaproteobacteria; order Pseudomonadales; family Moraxellaceae; genus Acinetobacter. The sequence continues at coordinate 7,252 of JASGGM010000036.1, forward strand.
GTCATGAATACAGCATTACTTGGATGATAATGACTTTTGTAGAAGGCTAACAATTGATCATAAGATAAATCGGGAATGTCTTTCGGATCACCCCCAGAATTATAATGATACGTTGTGGTTGGAAACAAATGATGAGCCAATTGATGATAAAGTTGATCTGAAGGCGAACTCATTGCCCCTTTCATTTCATTAAAGACCACACCTTTAAATACTGGCTTCCCATCTTCAAGCTCAATACGGATGCCCTCTTGAGCAAAATCGAGCGAATTCAAATTGGCAGCAAATGCTGCATCTAAATAAACCGATAATAAGTTTTGAAAGTCTTTCTGATTTTGTGTCGCAAAAGGATATGCTGTCCAGTCGGCAGCAGTAAATGCATTCATGAAGGTATTCAATGAACGGCGGATCATGGAAAAGAAAGGATCTCGCACAGGAAATTTTTCTGAGCCACATAATGCCGTATGTTCTAGAATATGCGCAGCGCCTTTAGAATCCATAGGTTGCGTACGAAAAGCGACGAGAAACACATTCTCTTCACTTGGGCTCGCCAAATGATAATGTATTGCACCTGTCACTTTATGCTTATATTCGGACACATCAATATCTAAGGCATCTACACGATGCTGTCGTAGCAACTGAAAGGCAGGATGGACTGTTTGATTAATTGCTTCAGTAACATCGACAGTCATATGATCTCCAAAAATTTAATTTTTTCATTTCAGCTATTATAGCGGTATCAATCGCAATATTTCATCTCAAAAGTAGATTGTTTTTCTCAGGCTTTTAGGTATTTAAGTAACTCGTTAGTCTTTATATTGGTATCTATAATACGATTGTTTCCATAAAAACGGTTGCATTCATGAATATGAATTATTTTCAAGATACTATTGTCATACGACACCATCCTGTAGAATATCGGACTTTATTCAATACACATTGAGATTAATCATGTCCACCATTGAACTTTTTGCAATCGGAAATGCCATCGTAGACCAAGAGTTTCAGGTATCTGATGCCTTTTTAGCACAACAACAGTTGCAAAAAGGGACAATGCAATTGACCGATGGTACGACTCAGGCACAATTACACGATCAACTCCATGCAACACAACAATACAAAGGCCAAGCCAGTGGCGGTTCCGCTGCCAACACCACCTTTGCATTTGCAGCTTTGGGGGGGAAAGCATTTTATGGTTGCCGTGTCGGCCAAGATCGCTTAGGTCAACTTTATTTAAATGGTTTAAATGAAGCCCACATTGCAACCGCGCAGCAGTCTATTTGTGAAGGTGTAACAGGTACATGTATGGTATTAATCACGCCAGACACCGAACGCACCATGCATACTTTCTTGGGAACAACAGCAGATCTATCGATTCAAGAAATTGATTATGACACATTAGCACAAGCAAAATGGTTATATATCGAAGGCTATCTTTCTACCAGTGATAGTGCTCGCCAAGCTGTTTTAAAAGCGCGTGAAGTCGCCAAAGCATCTAACCTTCAAGTCGCTTTATCACTCTCCGACCCTGCAATGGTGCAATATGCCCGTGCAGGTTTAGAAGAATTACTGGCCGATGGTGTTGACCTATTGTTCTGCAATGAACAAGAAGCCCTTTTATTCACAGATACAAAACATGTCAATGATGCTGTTACACAGTTATTGCAAAAAAACAAAACTGTAGTTGTCACATTAGGAGAAAATGGGACATTGGTTGCGACTCAAAATGAAACATTCCATCTGGAAGGGCGCAAAGTACAAGCTGTTGATACCAATGGCGCTGGAGATGCTTTCGCAGGCGCATTCCTATACGCATTACAACAAGGCCAAACACTTGAACAAGCTGCCGAACTTGCAGTGCTTATTTCCAGTGAAGTTGTTACACAATTTGGCCCACGTCTTTCATTAGAAAAATATGCTAAACTAGCCCAGAAACTGCCGACGGATGTTGTTTGAAATGATTAAAATCTGCATGACCGAGGACATTCCTGAACGAGAAGCACGTTCTTTCGATTTACCCGATGGCGATATCATATTTATCACTCAACGGGATGGCGCCTTTTTTGCCTATAAAAATCTTTGTCCTCACTTGCAGGTTGAACTTGAGTTTCAGGAAAATCAATTTTTAGATCAAGATCAGGAGTTTATTGAATGCTCAACGCATGGTGCATTATTCGTGGTCGAAACTGGTGAATGTATTGCAGGACCCTGTATAGGAGAATCACTGCAAAAAATTAAGATTAGCATTCATTCCGATGGCGGAATCTATACAGTCTAATGTTATATCTTACTATGCACGATTTTTTAACTCATGCCGAACTGATGCCATTTCACTTCAGTGTGGTGCTGCTCATTCTACTCAGCGTATTTGAGACGATCGGCTTTTACTTTGGTGTTCGCCCATTCAGCTTTTTACGTCATGCCATACCGCGTGGCTGGAATACACCTTTACTTCAAATCAAATTTTCAAAGATTTTGATTATTGTATTCTTCTTAATAAATTTCAGTTTTGCGGGTTATTTTTTACAACTATTTTTCTATGCCTATCAGCATAAATTTGCACCTGTTTGGTATTTACTTATCCCAACTTTAATTATTGCCGTATTTTTTACCGTGTTTATGATTCACTGTCTGGATCAAGTCATTAAACCCAAGTTTGAAAGCCGTCAACTTAATTTACTGGGTAGACTTGCAACAATTTGCAGTGGCAATGCTCGACCCGAAAGCACAGCACAGGCACGTGTACGTGACGAATATGGTCAATTACATTATGTGCAAGTTCGTTCTGAATTTGGTGAAATTAGTCTGCATTCCCAAATCATTTTAATACGGCAAAAAGAAAATTATTATGTTGTAAAAAAAATTGTCGACTCTAATCACTTACAAGATGAAGATATGTTTAATTCGATGGAAAACTTTCATCAAGATCATATCTCTTAAGATATATGTAGATGCTAACTAATCTTGCGTATGTTGTTCTGGTTTGACGCTAAACTGTTTTAGAACCTGTACTTTGGCTTTATCACGTAATTTCTTTTTAATGTACAGTACCAAAGCAAAGCTGGTGGTTGCCAATGTTAGAAATAAACTGTTCATATAACTCATAACCGAACTAATATAACCAATAGTAGTCAATCGATTCATCATTTTAAACACTTGTGGGCTACTTTCTACTCCCGTAATGGCCCATGAACAGAGATGCTCACAATTATTAATAATAAGATGGTAGTTGTTTTCATGAATTCTTGAACGCATCCGACGTACGACCGTTTTACCCGTATATTTAGGATTATCATAAGAACGCACATAAACCTTACGCCCACGAGAAAAATTTTTTAAAGACGTAAACTCGATAGGATGCTTTTTAAAAAAATGTGCAAAACCCGAATAATGAATAACCCTGCCACGCCCAACATAGATTCCATGATGGGTATAACCAAAATGTTTTACGATAAGATGTGCACCAAGCGGAAAAAGTGCTTTAACAGGTCGATTTTTCACATTCAAATAAATTCAACGCACATGACATAGGTTAAAGAATCTTACACCAATCATTCAAGTTATAGCAGTATAGAATATAAAAAATCCGATCAAATAATAATCGGATTTTTTATTCATTTTCGACAAAATGCAAATAGATTACTTTTTGTCAGCTTTAAAACTATCTCTTAAATCCAAGATACGATTAAATACGGGTTTCTCAGCACGATGATCATAACGATCAGCAATAAAATACCCTTCACGCTCAAACTGGAAACGATCTTCTGGTTTTGCATGTGCCAAAGCTGGCTCAATCACCGCATGTAATACTTTTAACGATGCTGGATTTAAGTTTGCCAAGAAATCATCGCCTGATTCTGGATCCGCTTCAGTAAATAAACGATCATAAATACGCACTTCGGCAGGTATGCCTTGACTTGCAGAAACCCAATGAATCACGCCCTTCACCTTACGACCTTCAGGGTTTTTACCCAAAGTTTCAGGATCAATTGAACATTTCAACTCAATCACTTCACCATGGCTATCTTTAATGACCTCATCACACTTAATGACATAAGCATGGCGTAAACGAACTTCACCCTCTGGAATTAAACGTTTAAAACCTTTCGGCGGAACCTCTTCAAAATCTTTACGATCAATATAAATTTCTTGTGTTAATGGAATCTCACGCTCGCCCATATCGACATTAGGGTGACGTGCATGACTCAATTGCATCGCTTCGGGTAAATTGGTTAGCGTCACTTTTAATGGATTCAGAACAGCCATACCGCGTGCTGCACTATTCTCCAATGACTGACGAATACAGAACTCCAGCATCGCAACATCAACAATACCATCGGTCTTAGACACACCAACACGCTTACAGAAATCACGTAAACCTTCTGGCGTAAAACCACGGCGACGCATCCCCACGACTGTTGGCATACGTGGATCATCCCAACCATTCACATAACCACCTTCAACCAAACGACGCAATTTGCGTTTAGAGGTAATGGTATAGTCAATATTTAAACGAGAAGATTCATATTGACGTGGAACTGATTGAGAATGAACTTTCTCAATAATCCAATCATAGAACGCACGATGATCCTGAAACTCCAAAGTACACAATGAATGTGTCACACCTTCAATTGCATCAGACAATGGATGTGCATAGTCATACATTGGATAAATTTTCCATTTATCGCCCGTTTGATGATGCGCTGAATGCAACACACGATACAAGATTGGATCCCGCATATGAATGTTTGGATGTGCCATATCAATTTTAGCGCGAAGTACGGCTTCACCTTCTTTAAACGTGCCATCTACCATTTTTTGGAAGCGCTCAAGATTCTCGGCAACAGACGCATCGCGATAAGGCGAATTTTTACCTGCTTCAGTAAAACTACCGCGATTCAATTTAATTTCATCAGGGCTTTGCAAATCGACATAAGCATCACCTTGGTCAATTAATTGTAAAGCCCATGTATACAGCTGGTCGAAATAGCTCGATGCATAACAAGGTTCGCCCTTCCATTCAAAGCCAAGCCATTTCACATCATTGGCAATGCCATCGACATATTCCTGCTCTTCGGCATCGGGGTTGGTATCGTCAAAACGCAGGTTACAGTAACCGTTATATTCCTGTGCTACACCAAAGTTCAAACAGATGGCTTTCACATGACCAATATGTAAGTAGCCATTCGGTTCTGGTGGAAAACGGGTTACAACTGTAGACGTACGTCCAGCAGCAACATCCTCACTAATGACTTGGCGTACAAAGTCCAAACCTGCCTGTTGTTCTTGCTGCACGGTATCGACAGGGTTCGGGCTATTCGGTGTCGTTTGATTCGGCAGAGTTGGAACAACATCATTCGGCTTCATAGTCATTAAATCACTTCTATTGAAAAATTAGGACATTAAAAACGCTATCAGTATTTTTTAACAAACAAAATAACGTATATACTTGCCATGTAGTTTACAGTTTGCTTATGCTTCTCTCAACAAAAAACCAGTGGCTTTTTATTGCCACAGCTCGGAGATAATGAAATGAGTTTCCCTCAAGTCGAATTAAACACCAACAAAGGTCGTATTGTTTTAGAACTAAACAGCGAAAAAGCACCGAAGACCGTAGCAAACTTCTTGGAATATGTACGTGATGGATTTTATGATGGCGTGATCTTTCACCGCGTCATTGATGGTTTTATGATTCAAGGTGGTGGCTTTGATGAAAACTTCCAGGAAAAAGCAACACGTGATTCTATTGAAAATGAAGCAGACAACGGTTTAAGCAATGATGTTGGTACCATCGCTATGGCACGTACGCAAGCACCTCATTCTGCTTCTGCACAATTCTTTATTAATGTTAAAAATAACAGCTTCCTGAACCACTCTGGCAAGACTGCTCAAGGTTGGGGATACGCTGTATTTGGTAAAGTAACTGAAGGCCTAGACGTTATCGAAGCAATTAAAGGCGTTCGTACAGGTAATCGTGGTTACCACTCCGACGTTCCACTTGAAAATGTCGTGATTGAATCTGCCAAGATTATTGCTGAATAATTATTTCTCACCCATTATTGCTGAATCACTATTTCTAAATAGCACATTCTAATCGCCCAAGTTCCTCCTTTTGCTTAAAGGGAGGGGCTTGCATAAGCATCATGCACTATTAAAATCGTCTTATTTTCTCTTTCACAGATTGGGTAAATCTCGATTAATTCGATGCAGGGTGATTCAAGGATTATTCATGACTTATCTGTTTATTTCAGATTTACACCTATCGCCTGAACATCCGCGACTCATTCAAGGATTTTTAGCTTTATTACAACACTACCAAGATAAAGATACCCAGCTTTATATTCTTGGAGATTGGTTTAATGCATGGATTGGTGACGACAACGATGCCTTATGGCTAAAAAATATCGTGAGCGCATTACAACAATTTCAACATGCAGGAAACGCAATTTACTTTCAAGTCGGCAATCGAGATTTTGCACTGACACAAATGTTTTTAGATAAATTCAATGGACAACTATTGCCAGATGAATATACATTTCAGGTGAATAATCATCTATACCGCTTAGAACACGGCGATGCACTTTGCACCGATGATGTCGCTTATCAACGTTTTAAAAAAATTATTCGCAATCCTGTTTTACTTGCGATTCTTAGAAAAACACCGCTTAGCTTTCGCCAAAAATTGGCAACAGGGTTCCGTAAGAAAAGCTCATATAGTAAACAACAAAAAAATGTTCAGATTATGGATGTCAATCAAGATACCGTAGATCAGGCTTTAAAACATATCGATGTTCTTATTCACGGTCATACACACCGCCCTCAAATTCACCACGAATCTGAAGGCAAAACCCGTATTGTCTTAGGTGATTGGCGTGAAAATATCGATGAAGATACGGGCGAAGCGATGATTTTAGAAATCACAGATCAACTTTCTCCTCATTTTTTTAAGTGGTTATTTTAATAATGGATTCAAATAACCACTTAAAAAACCACGCCAGTCGCAAAAGATCTGAATTATTTTATTGAGTCACACGCCAAAACCTTAACCACACTTTAGCTTGATTATCTCGGAAATTTTTCATACCACAGATTATGCCCATATAAACAGCCAACAACATTGATAGATAATAAAATCTCATGGAAGTTTATCTAGACTAAGGTAAAACTCGGTGTAAAGTCACAATGCATCGATCAAGTGCTTCAGAGGTACAAAATTGAATTGTGCTTTGATCTTGCCATTTCACAAAATACTGCGATATCTCACCCGTCTGATCTTCTACTCGCCCAGAACAATCTTTTTGATTATTATCATATTTGACTTGCAACGCTAAGGCGCCAAGTTCTTTATTGTTTGGTGATGGTTGATATTCATATACTCCTGTAGACCACTCATTTGCACTTTTTATAATGACTTGATTGCCACTTTTAAAATTATAATACTCCACACATTTTTTATTGTCTGGAATAGGCATTTTCCATAGCCCTGCAATTTGAGGTTTTACAACAATGGTAATATCATCTGCATTGCTATTTGTTGTTACAGGCGTTTGTGGTTGTGCAGCCATAGCAAGTGAACTATAAGCAATTAAAATACTGGAGAATAATAATTTGTTCATATCTTTTTTACACCATGAAATAACATTTCTAAGTTAGCATAATTTTTTTAAAAAAATGTGTGCCGATAACTATTTACACACATTTTTTATATGCAATTGGAAAAATTCAAACCAGTTTTATAAGTTTGCTTTACCCATTGAATGTGGCAATAAAAAAGTGAATGGTATCGCCATTAG
>JASGGM010000037.1:0-14994 GCA_047605045.1 Acinetobacter sp.
AAGAAATGAATTTTAGTATTCAGGTCTTGCATCGCATCACCCGTTGTATTCCAGTAAGCATGTCCAATAATTGCAGTGCCTAAAGTATACAGTGCTAGAAAAACAGCGACTGGACGTGTGTAGAAACCGATAAGAATGAATATGCCAAACAACGCTTCAGCCACGACAGCAATGATTGCAGATAATGTCGGTAATGGTGCATGTAGCATAGCCATGTACTGTACAGTACCTTCAAAACCTGTCAATTTCTCGAAGCCAAAAATAAGGAACAAGATCACTAAAAGAATACGGGCAACGAGGAGTACAATATTTTTAGTAGAGCCAAAATCAAAATAACGTAGAGTGTTCATGTTGTAATGTCCAGAATGAATCGAATATGGCGCCATTATATAATCTTTAAATATAATATTAAGACTTAAATATTCAACATATTGTTGCTAAAATGAAACGATAAGTGATGTTAATGATATTTGTTAAGCTTAATTGCCAAGCAGCTGTAAATATTCTTGTTAGAATAAAATTGTCCAAGCACAACTGTTCCACGTGAAACACAATGACAATTTAATAACGCATTGATACTGGGTTGGCTTAAAATGCAAAGCTACAATGCTATGCATAAAGTTTTTTGTGAACGATTGATGATTAAACGTAGATTGTTATGGTTGGCTTATTTGTGGGCAAGCTGTAGTTATGCAGATGTCACGCATCTAAGCCAACAGTTAAAAACGCAATATCCTAATTTGAACTTTGAAAATATTGCTGCGACTGAAGTTAATGGTTTATATAGTGCATTACTGAATCAGAAAGTGGTGTATTTAGATGAAAAGGGTGAGCATATTTTTGTAGGTACGATGATTCGTTTAAAAGATCAGAAAAATCTGACACAAGAGTTAAGTACTACTCGATCCTCTCAATCATTATGGCAACAATTGCGTTTTCAAGATGCCATAAAAATTGTTAAAGGTAATGGGCAGCAGCAATTGGCCATTTTTTCTGACCCGAATTGCCCGTATTGTAAGAAACTGGAAAGTCAGCTAGATCAGTTGCAAAATGTCACGATGTACATATTTCTGTATCCTTTGCGCCCACAGTCGATGGCGCAGTCTAAGCAGGTGTGGTGTAGTGAAAATCGTGATTATGTTTGGAAGAATCTGATTCAACGTGGTATTTCGCCGAAAGCGGAAGCGAGCTGTGCTAATCCAATTCAACGAAATCTAGATTTTGGGAAAAAATATCGGTTTGTGGGTACACCTACGTTAATTTTTCCAAATGGCAAGCAGATTACGGGTTATACAACTGTAGATAAGATTCGTGAAAATTTTTGATCAGCTTGAAAATTGAATAAGATTGTCAAAATGACAGGCAAAAAAATAGCATGATCTAGTCATGCTATTTTTTAATGTTGGTATTAAGTGCGTTTGCGAATAAAGTTATAAATGACCAGAATGACAATTGCACCGATAATTGACGCAATAAATCCTGCCGATGACCCTTCAGGGTAAAGTCCGAGAAAACGACCGCCATAGGTTGCAATGAGTGAGCCTGCAATACCCAGTAATGTTGTGACAATGAAGCCTGCTTTATCTTCACCTGGATGTAAAGCGCGAGCGATTAAACCAGCAAAAAAACCGATAAAAATGGTAACAATGATGCTCCACATAATTTTCTCCTTGGTTGTGATATTTGTTTGATCTCAAATATAGCTTACTGATTAAATAAGATTATAGGATTAGCATAAATGTTCAGTATGACAAATTAATGTTATTTTTTGTGCCAGAATATCGATATAAAAAAAGTGACGCGATATGGTTTATCGGTCACTTAGCTGAAATGAAGAGAGGCAATTAAAGCCCAATTTCACCAATGAAGGGTAAATGACGATATTTTTGATCGTAATCTAAGCCATAACCGACAATGAAACGGTCTTCTACTTCGAATCCTAAAAATTTTACATCGAGTTCGATTTCACGGCGTGATGGTTTGCTTACCAAGGTACATAGTTGAATTGAATTCGGTTCACGGGTTTGCAAAATTTCCAAAACTTTGCTGAGTGTGTTGCCTGAATCGATAATATCTTCGACCACTAAGACATCTTTATTACGAATTTCGCCATCTAAATCTTTCAGGATTTTGACATCGCGTGTTGAGATCGTGCCACCACCATAGCTAGACACCGTCATGAAATCGAGTTCGTGCGGTTTTTCGATATTACGGCATAAGTCGGCCATAAATATCACTGAACCACGCAATAATCCAATCAAAACCAATTCTTTGTCGCTATTTGCATAGTATGCATTGATTTGCTCACCAAGCGCTTTCACTTTTGCCTGAATGGCTTCTGAGGAAATCATTACGTTCATTTGAACAGTCATGGGTCGTTACCTAAAACACCGAGATCTAAAAATAAAAAAGGTGTTGACGTGCAACACCTCGAATTTATAAGTGAATCCTGAAAGTTTAAATCAATTTCATGGATCATGCATCTTTTCTTAATCGCCAAAATGTAAAAGTGCGCAGGAAATGTATATTTGCTATGCGATTTTAGCGATTCGTTGAGCTTTATTCATTGAAAACCTAAACTTAAGTACGGTAGACGCATTTGCCGTCGACATAAGTTGCGGCAATGTTGCGATCATCTCCCATGGTTAAAAGTGCAAACAATGCATCTTCTAACGATTTTGCATGCGATTGACGTAAGCGTTGTAAGGCTGTTGCTTGTAAATCGAGAACCACAAAATCAGCTTCTTTACCTACGTTAAAATTACCCAAAACGTGGTCTAAATTTAGGGCTTTGGCTCCCCCTAGTGTCGCATGATATAACGATTCAAAAGCCGATAATTTCATGCCTTGCAGTTGCTGAACTTTATAGGCTTCATTTACAGTTTGTAAGAGGCTAAACGAGGTGCCTGCACCGATGTCTGTTCCTAATCCAACTTTGACTTGTTTCTGCCATGTTTTTTGCAATGGAAATAAACCACTGCCTAAAAATAAATTCGATGTTGGGCAAAATGCGATACTCGAATTGGTATGGTGTAAGCAGTCCCATTCTTCATCTTCTAAATGTACGCAATGGGCAAATACCGAGCGCTCTCCTGTCAAACCATAATGATGATACACATCTAAATAGCCTGACTGTTGCGGAAATAACGATTTGACCCATGCAATTTCATCTTTATTTTCACTCAGGTGAGTATGGACGTACACGTCGGGATATTCTTGTTTGAGTTGCCCTGCTTTTTCCAGTTGTTCTGGTGTAGATGTCGGCGCAAAACGCGGGGTAATGGCATACAGTGCCCGTCCCTGCCCATGCCATTTTTCAATCAGTGCTTTAGAATCGTTGTAGGCAGATTCAGGCGTGTCACATAAATCTTCAGGTGCATGACGATCCATTAGTACTTTGCCAGCAATAATTCGCATATTATGACGTTGTGCTGTTTCAAATAAAGCATCTACCGACGCAGCATGGACTGTTGCAAATACCAATGCGGTTGTTGTGCCGTTTTTAAATAATTCCTGAATAAAGAATTCAGCAATTTCAGCGGCATATTTTTTGTCTGTAAACTTTAGTTCGGTGGGAAAAGTATAGGTGTTTAGCCAACTTAGTAATTGTTCGCCATAGGCCCCGACCATTTCCGTTTGTGGGTAATGAATATGCGTATCGATAAAACCTGGAACAATTAATTTTTCGGGATAGTGATGAATTTCAGCATGTTCAGGGAGTTGGTTTTGTAGCTTTTCCCATGAACCAAAGTAGCGAATTTTTCCAGCTTCACAGAGCATGGCGCCATCTTCATAATAACGAACAAGCTGTGGAATTTCATTGGCTTGAGATGGAAGTTTTTCGATATCTAAAAAACGTCCACGAATAACAGTGGTGCGAGCTGCATGTGACATGGCAAAACCTGATTGTACTTTTTTCAATGAATTGTAGCGCATTTTGTAAAACAATGAAGGCGCATCATGCGCCCTCAACGGTTTAATCTCTGTTTATTGGGTACTATTGTTGCTACCTGTACTCTCTATGCATCTTCATCTTCACTAGACGTCTTTGGTAATTTTTTCTGATACTGATAAGAAAAAATTGCAGTGATGACTAAAACGACAGCAATGAAGCTTAACGATGCCCAGATTGGCACGTGATAAACATCAAGCATGAGCATTTTTGCACCAATGAACAGCAAGATAATACCTAAACCGTATGGAAGATAATGCATTTTTTCAGCCGCGCCTGCCAATAGGAAGAACATCGCACGTAGGCCCAAAATTGCCATTAAGTTTGCACTGAGTACAATAAATGGGTCATTGGTGACAGAGAAAATGGCAGGTATGGAATCCACGGCAAAGATAACATCGGAAAATTCCACTAAAATTAGCACCACAAACAAGGGGGTGAGCCAGCGTTTACCTTGCTCAATCACCATGAATTTTTCGCCGTGCAACGATGGGGTAATGGCGAAATGACGACGTAACCATTTCAGCAATTTCATATCTTCAAGGTTGGCATCTTCATCTTGTCCTTTTAAAAACTTAAAGCCGGTATAGACCAGAAATGCCCCAAAAATGTAAAGAATCCATGAAAATTCTTGTACCAGCCATGCGCCTATAAAGATAAATATTGTGCGTAATATAATGGCGCCTAGAACACCATACAGCAAAACTTTACGTTGTAATGCAGGTGGAATTGCGAAAGCAGAGAAGATCATCAACCACACAAAGACATTATCAATCGCCAGTGATTTTTCCAGTAAGTAACCCGTAATGTATTCCAGCGTTTTCTGATTCGCGATGTCCGTACTTACCGTTTGTTGTAGATATACCCACAATCCGCCTGCAAACAACATTGCTACGCTGACCCAAGCCAAGCTCCAGTAAGCTGCTTGTTTCATGGGAACAACATCGCCCTGAGATTTGTTTTTAAAGCCGATAAAGTCGACCAGTAGCATTACAGCGACAATGGCAAAAAATACGAGATATAGCCAAATATTGCCAATAGAGTCCATCTTTCCTCCTCCTCTGGCAATCAGGCATAAAAAAACCTTGACCTGTTGCCAGAAATTAATATCTGAATCAACATGATCAAGGTCTTGCCTACATGACCCTACTGGGAAATGCTCAGACACCGACTTTTTGCAAAGTGTATTGACGATATCTGACACGCTCGCTGTTTAAGCAAAGCGTTTGGAGGAGGCTACTCCCCTTGTTCTGCATAAATTTTGCATTAAATTCTTATAAATTTAATGTGTGATCAGCATGCCATAATTGATATGATTGTGCAAATTTTATCTGAATAAAATTGTACTCATTTGTGTGAATCATGCATTAAATATAGTGTGAAATTAAGGTCAAAGCAGTTATGGACAGTCAATTGCAATTATTCATTGTTTTATTGGGGGGCAAGCATCCACAGGCGAATATCGAAGTACATGATTTGATTCCGATCGTGGCAACAACGTTGTCTGATCAATATTCCATGTTAAAACAGCGATGGTTTGGTCAAAGCCTGGGATTGCATATTGATGGCTGGATGACAATTCGTGGGGCGATGTATCAGGGACAAAGTTATGCGGTACAGATTGAATCTACTCCCAGTTTGCCGAATAGTTTAAAGCTGTATCTGATTAATTTAGGGGGCTATATACCGCAAGAGTTCGGTGAAGCACATCGTTATGTGGTGGTTGCAGGAAAAAATCCGCAAGAAGCAAAACAACAGGGCAAACAATACGCTGCGCAGCATTGGCAAAAAGCCCATACGGATGCCGTGATTGATGTTGATGATTGTTTGTTACTTGATTTGATTGATCATTATCACATTCATTTGGTTGCACAGACGTATGCACCAAATGAATTTCAGAATGACTATATTATTATTTAGTATTGTGATTGAACACATTGTATTTGAGATGATTGCCATCAACAGGTCATCATGTTTACATCAGTTTGTCATTTCTGTGGGCTATTGTGGAAAGAAAAACTTGAGCGTTGCTCAAAAGTAGGATGGTTGTTGCACCATCCTTTAGTACATGGTTAAGCAATTTATTTAATGATGCCACGTTTGAGTAAAGGTTTTCCTAGTGTCGTGTAGAGGTACAGCATGAAATGCATGATTTGTGGTCCATACAGTTCCCAGAGTCGTTGACCAAACAAATTCACTAGAAAAGCCACAACAAAGGCACCAATCATATCAAATGGAAAATGTACGCCAAGATAGATCCGTGACCAAGCCACAGCAAAAGCTAAACCCAATAAGATGAACCCTGCCATTTTACGTTGTGAAAACAGATAAGATAGCGCAATGGTACTAAAAATCAGCATATGATCACTTGGAAATGATGCATTGGGGGCGTGCTGAATGAGTGTTCGTCCAACATCCATAACGAAAGGACGTGGATGATCGTAGAATAATGAAATAATGAAGCCAATGATGAGGGAAATGGTCGTGAATAAGGCCGCTTTCATAGCGCGTTCTTTCAGTTCTAAATCACCATAGCACCACAGAAATAATAAAAGTAGTAAAAGGATATAGAGCACATCATTGGCAATGAAGATAGCAAATTCGATACTGAACGGAGAAGCATGTTGTTTTGCATTGATTGCTTCAAACAACTGAATATTCAGTGTTTCCAAAGACATCTGGTAAGCCCTGACCTGAAAGAAAGTGCTCTATCATAAAGAAGTCACAAATGCGCATGGCAATGGAAAAGTTACAGTTTTGTAATAAAATAATGAAAGGCTTATAGAAATATGACCATAAAAAATCAAACAGCTTGGCCTTAAGCTGTTTGATTATCAATGAATTTATGCTTGGTCTTTCAGCGCATGAATGAGTTTCTGATGTAGCCCACCAAAACCACCATTCGACATAATCACCACAGCATCGCCCTCGCCTGCTTCTTTTAAAATACGTTGGATAATTTCATCCAGCGTACGGCTGATTTGAGCATGATTGGTTGCAGCATCCACGATGGGTTGTAAATCCCAATCCAAACCTTCAGGTTGATACCAAATAACTTCATCGGCCAAACGTGCTGAATATGCCAAACCCTCTTTATGACTGCCCATGCGCATGGTATTTGAACGTGGTTCAATGATGGCCCATAAACGACGTTCACCAAGGCGTTTACGTGCACCATCTAGCGTCGTATCAATCGCGGTTGGGTGATGGGCAAAATCATCATAGACTTCAATTCCATTAATCGTATCCAGTAATTCCATACGACGTTTGACACCACCAAAATTTGATAAGGCAGTACATGCGTGTTCGATAGAAACACCGACATGTTCTGCAGCAGCAATAGTTGCAAGTGCATTGGCAACACTATGTTGGCCTGTCATATTCCACCGTACTTCACCGATGACATGACCATGATGGCGAACTTTAAAATGGCTACCATCCAATGCAATCAGTTCAGCACTTAATTCAGCCTGTTGATGGTCTTGCAAGCTGGTGCGGATAACAGGTGTCCAGCAGCCCATTTCCAAAACTGTATCGATATTGGTTTCGGTGATTGGAGCAATAATACGGCCCTGACTTGGAATGGTGCGGACCAAATGATGAAACTGTTTTTGAATTGCAGCAAGATCATCGAAAATATCAGCATGGTCAAATTCAAGATTATTTAAGATTGCAGTTTTGGGATGGTAGTGGACGAATTTAGAGCGTTTATCAAAGAAAGCAGAATCATATTCATCTGCTTCAACCACAAAGTATTGTCCACTTCCTAACCGCGCACTTTCGCTAAACCCTAGCGGTACACCACCAATTAAAAAGCCTGGGTTCAATCCTGCCTGATCGAGTACCCACGCCAACATGGTTGTGGTTGTGGTTTTCCCATGTGTGCCTGCAACACCAAGAACATGCTTACCTTGTAGTACATGATCGGCTAAAAATTGTGGGCCTGAAATATACGGTAATCCAGCATCTAACACATATTCGACTGCATCAATACCACGCTTCATGGCATTGCCGACGATGACTAAATCGGGATGTGGTTGCAGATGGCTTTTATCGTAGCCCTGCATTAAAGTAATCCCTGCATTTTCAAGCTGTGTTGACATAGGTGGGTAAACATTAAGATCCGATCCTGTCACGGTATGACCTAAATCACGTGCCAACAGTGCCAAAGAACCCATAAATGTGCCACAAATACCCAAAATATGCAGATGCATTGCTCGTCTACTCCGCTGATTTAGACTGTCTGATATGTATACAACGTGTTATCAGATTGATGAAAAAATTGATGATGATCGTTTCCGCCAACCATAACAAGGCTATGTTTGAAAAGATAGATAAAAATGGTGAGAAGTCTTAGGATTCATCTCATTTTTAGGTTGAGCATGAATCCCCCAATATATGTTCTTAAAATTATTTAACCAATCAATTGAGGAAATTTTTTTAATTTTATATGAACCAGATAATTCACCACCAAGGCGATAATGAACGAACCGAAAATATCGTATGGGAAATGCACACCTAAATAAATACGTGACCAGCCAATGGCAAAAGCAGCGCAAAGCAATACCCAACCTATATTTTTTTGCGATGAAAATAAATATGCAAATGCGATGGTACTGATGACCATCATATGACTACTTGGAAATGAACTACTATTCGAATGATCGATATGATTGTCTCCCAAGCCTAAAGCAAAAGGACGTGGAAAATGTAAAGTATGATCGAGAATATAACTAATCACAGACGTGAGTAGCGTCAGAATAAGTGCTTTGACAAACAAGATTCGGTATCTCGATTTAAAAATTGCCAATGCCAATAAGATAACTGCAATGATTTTGGTGAGGTAATGTGATGAAAATAAAGCAAAATGGAATAAAAATTCATTGCTTCGCCAGCTAGAATAAATGAGTTCAAAAATAAAAAAATTTAGATGATTAAAATAAGATAGCATGAACCCTTTCCAACCCAATCAAAGATAAAAATAACATTCAATAAGTCAAACAATGAGTAACATCATATCGCAAAAAGATAAAACTTTTTGTTGGTATTCATTGTATCCTTGTATGCAACAATATTAGATTAAAATGATCGCAAAATTGTTACAATCACCTATCTAATCATGCATTTTAGGGTATTGAGATGTCCCTTTCCCTTCCCTTTTTATTTCTTGTTATTTCCAATTGTTTTATGACATTGGCATGGTATGGCCATCTTAAATTTTTGCATCATGCCCCTCTGTGGCAAGCGGTCTTATTTAGTTGGTGTATTGCCCTCCTTGAATATAGTTTTATGATCCCTGCGACACGTTTATTGTCACAACATGGCTGGTCTTTAGGGGAAATGAAGATTACACAAGAAGTGATGACGTTGATTATTTTTGTGCCATTTATGCTGTTTTTATTCAAGCAACCATTAAAACTCGATTATCTTTGGGCGATGTTCTGCTTACTCGGTTGTGTTTATTTCGTATTTCGCAGTCAGTAAAGATTCAAAAAGCAATAGCCAAAAGGGTTTGGGAGCACATTAAAAAACCGTTATACTATTTACTCCATTTCCCAACAATGCATTTTTAGCCTTATACAAAAATGCATGAACAGCAAATATTTTTGGAATTATCAATGAATACGGTCGTAGCGAAAGAAGCGCAACCTTTGGTTGGAATTATTATGGGTTCTCAATCGGATTGGGCAACACTTGAACACACTGCCAATATGCTTGAACAATTAGGCGTTCCTTTTGAAGCTGAAGTGGTTTCTGCACACCGTACCCCAGATCGTTTATTTGAATATGCTGAAACAGCGCGTGAACGCGGTATCCAAGTCATTATTGCAGGTGCAGGTGGCGCAGCGCATTTACCTGGCATGTGTGCGGCTAAAACTGAATTACCTGTGCTGGGCGTTCCTGTAAAATCATCCATTTTAAATGGTGTTGACTCTTTACTTTCCATTGTACAAATGCCCGCAGGTATTGCTGTGGGAACACTGGCGATTGGCCCAGCAGGCGCAACCAATGCCGCGATTATGGCAGCCCAGATTCTTGCTTTAACACGTCCAGAAATTGCGCAAAAAGTTGCGGACTTCCGTGCGGCGCAAACAGCAAAAGTGGCAAATAACAATATTCCCGGTCAAGTTTGATTATTGGAAAAACAGCATGGCGACAAGCATAAACAAAACAATCGGTATTTTTGGTGGAGGACAGCTTGGGCGGATGATGGCTCAAGCTGCATTACCATTAAATCTAAAATGCACATTTTTTGAAGCAAATACAGATTGTCCAGCTGCTGCACTCGGCACAGTATTCTCTAGTCAAACAGAAAATGGTTTAAAACAATTCATTGATAGTGCTGATGTTTTTAGTCTAGAATTTGAAAATACACCTGTAGCAGATGTTGATGTACTGACACAAACCAAAACATTACACCCTCCTCGCCTTGCTTTGGCGACAGCACAGCATCGATTATCGGAAAAAAAATTATTTGCTGAATTAGACATTCCTGTTGCACCTTTTCGTGCTGTAGATAGTCTAGACAGTTTACATACTGCTGTTTTAGAGCTGGGTTTGCCGATTGTTTTGAAAACAGCAACAGGCGGTTACGATGGTAAAGGCCAATTTGTACTACGTCAGGCTGAGCAAATTGAACAGGCATGGACAGAGCTTGGACCTGCCAAACAACTTATTGCTGAAAGTTTTGTGAAATTTAGTCGAGAAGTATCCATTATTGCGGTACGTGCTCAAAATGGTGATGTGAAAACATGGCCATTGGCAGAAAATCATCATCATCATGGTATTTTGTCACATTCCATTGTGCCTGCACCCAATAGCCAAGACCTGCAGCCAGTCGCCCAAGATTACATCACTCGCCTGCTCAACCATCTCAATTATGTTGGTGTGCTGACGCTAGAATTGTTTGTTACAGAACACGGTTTATTTGCCAATGAAATGGCATGTCGTGTACATAATTCTGGACATTGGTCGATTGAAGGTGCTGTTTGCTCACAATTTGAAAACCATATTCGTGCTGTTGCTGGTCTACCTTTGGGCTCAACAGATGTTATTCGCCCAACAGTGATGATTAACATCATTGGTAAACACCCAAAATCGGAAGATGTTTTGGCATTGAATGGCGCACATTTACATCTTTATGATAAAACAGAACGCGTAGGACGGAAATTAGGTCATATTACGTTAATGCCAGTCAATAGCGCAGAATTAACAGATCTATGTCGTCAATTGGCTAAAATTTTGCCTGAGCCATTATCACTTCGTGATGATATGACAATTTAAAATCAAAAAAATTATCCACATATTGTGTATGATCCACTTCATTTTCTGAAATAAATTGGATCGAAAGCGACCTCACTAAATTGTGTGGTCGCTTTTTTATGCTTTAAATTTAAAAAATAACGCTTTATAGGCTGTGGATAACGTATTGTGCTTGTTTCATTATCTTTGAATTTAAAAATCATTAACGCAATTTGAGTGTCAGATATTTTAAAAGCGAACTTTGAATTCAAAATGATGGTTAATTTATTTTGTGGATAACTTTTATTGTGCTTTTGGGGTAATGTTTGAATTTAAAGTGAATAATGTCTGGGTTTGCTGTATGTGGATAATATTTTAAATTTAAAAAAAACAGAAAGTTTTTGAATTTAAAAATATCAACAAAATTTGAATTCATTTTGCATCGTTATTTTTACATCAAAATGTTAAGGTAGCAGCATAATTTAAATTCAAAAATGGTTACTTCAATATGAAATATTATTCCTTTTTCGTCGGTGTAGCTTTATTTGCGACAACTCAGCTGCATGCTGAACTGATCATTAATGGTCAACCGAGTACAAGCAGTACAAATAATCCAACAACGCCTACTGTTCAAATAGCGATACAGAACTATGCAGCACACAATGATTTTCAAAATTGTTTAATCAACTTACGTTCGCAAGCGATTACATCGGGCGTTGCGCCTGAAACTTATGATCGTTATACACAGAATTTACAACCAGATTATTCTGTTATCGATAAACTGAACTACCAACCTGAATTTTCGACCCCAATCTGGGATTATCTGTCAGGTTTGGTTGATGAAGAACGCGTCCAACTTGGACAACAAAAAATGGCACAATATCGCGATGCGTTAAATCGGGCATCACAAGCCTATGGTGTGCCTGCATCTACGATTGTTGCGGTATGGGGTGTGGAAAGTAATTTTGGTGGAATTTCTGGTAAATATCCATTGTTACAAGCCTTGGGTACACTAAGTTGCGAAGGGCGCCGTCAGAGTTATTTCAGAGGTGAATTTTTTGCCACAATGCGAATTTTACAACGCGGTGATTTGACTGAAAGTCAATTGAAAGGCTCATGGGCGGGTGCATTTGGACATACCCAGTTTATGCCATCGACCTATGAACGCTTAGCAGTAGATTTTGATGGCGATGGCCGTCGTGATTTAGTGTCCAGTGTGCCAGATGCACTGGCATCAACAGCCAATTTTCTTAAAAAAGCAGGCTGGCAAACAGGCATGCCTTGGGGATTTGAAGTCAAAATTCCATCAGGTGTGTCAATTGCTGGAGAAAGCCGCCGTAATAAAAAGCCTTTGGCGACCTGGGTAGCTCAGGGTGTAACGCGCATTGATGGTTCACCACTCATTCAAGGTAATTTATCAGGAAATACTTCAGCTGGATTAATGGCACCAGCGGGTGAGAATGGCCCAATTTTCTTGGTCTTTAAAAATTTTGATGCAATTTATAGTTATAACGCTGCTGAAAGTTATGGTTTGGCCATTGCGCATCTGTCAGATCGTTTAAATGGCGCAGCGCCATTTGTAACGCCATGGCCAACGGAGGATGCGGGAACATCACGCGCACAACGCCGTGAGATCCAGCAAATTTTATTGAATAAAGGTTATGACATTGGTGAGGTCGATGGCTTAATTGGCGATAAAACGCGGATTGCGATTCAAAAAGAACAGGTGAAATTTGGTTTAAATCCAACAGGACGGGCAGGGCAACAAATTTTGCGAGCTTTGCGCAATGAACAAGCACAAAAAATGATGCAATAAATGAAAAGGAAATGATGTCTTGCTAAAATTGATATTTTTTAAGGCAAGGCATCATTTGGGGGATAGATTGGTCAATGCGTCGGTATTGATATGCTGTTGGTGATTTAAAGTCAGCCATTACATTGTGTACTGAAACCTGCGGCAGATTTTAGATCATATATGAATCGTAAAAATTCTTTATAAATTAAAAAATTATATAAAATAGTCAATAAAAAATACTAAAAATGCTCTCGATCAATTTTCACTGCATCCAGTACATCTAGAATGACGGATGTAACATCTTGGCTTAAGATTTTATCATTAAATATTTCATAAGCTGTAATGGTCACATCGGTATCACTCGGAAGTTCTTTTTGTTCTTCTTCAATTAAAAATTCAATTGGCATAATCGTAT
Source organism: Acinetobacter sp. (assembly GCA_047605045.1). GTDB lineage: Bacteria > Pseudomonadota > Gammaproteobacteria > Pseudomonadales > Moraxellaceae > Acinetobacter. The sequence continues at coordinate 13,405 of JASGGM010000037.1, forward strand.
GGTGGACTTCTAAATGTAAAATATCATCAAATTCAATATTTTCATCTTCCATTTCAATCATTTGTTTATTGAAATAGGGGAGTAGAATCGAATGTAAATAAGGCGTAAGTTCTTCAATATTGAAGATTTCAATATCACGAGTTTCTTCAATGGTGCTGATATGATCATTGACCTCGATAATAATATGATAATAACTCACGCTCATCTCCAAAAGTTCAGGGCATTCTTCCAAAATAGCATACATTGCAGAATGTTCAGGCAAAAAGATGTAATTTTGTTTAAAGCAAGTACTTACAGAGCATCAATATTCACCCAAAGACTATAAAAAATCGGCTGCAGATCTGCAGCCGATCATGTGTTTTTACTTAAAAAAACTTGATATCGGTTGGGGTTGATATTTTTGCTGCATCACCAACAGCTTTTAATGTACCGTTATTGGGATTGAAGCGGAACAAGCTAATATTATTACTAAATACATTGGCGACATACAAATATGTACCCGTTTTATCAAATGAGAAAGCACGTGGCTCAATGCCATTCGCCTTATAGATAAATGGCTTAGATAATAGTCCATTTTGTTGAATTTTAAACACCAATAGTTTGTTATCGGCGCCACGATTGGCAGCAATAATAAACTTACCATCAGGACTTAGGATAATGCCACTGGCACTCTTAAATTCAGGTGTTTTATTTTCCGCAATCAGTTTTACACTATTAATTTTCTTAAAATGGCCATCTGTTACGCTAAATATAACAATTTCACTGGTCATTTCAGCAGTCACGTAAGCATATTTACCATCTAATGAGAAGACGACATGGCGAGGACCTGAACCGGGTGAAAATGTAATATCTCGATTGCTACTTGCTTCGAGAGGCTGTTGTTTACTTGGGTCATAGCGAAAAGCATATAACTTATCATTGCCAAGATCTGCAGCATAGAGATATTTACCATCTGGGCTAAATGTAGTGGAGTGAGCATGTCCACTGTCTTGGCGGCCTTTCACTACACCTGAACCTTCGGAAAAAATGAAGTTTTGAACGTGTTCACCTAGTTTTCCATCGGACAAAATTGGGAAAACAGATATTCCTCCACGTCCTTTATCAAATGCTGAATAATTTGAAACAAACAAGAATTTTCCATCAGGACTAATAGCGGCATGCGTTGGATGTCCACCATGGCTGTCTACGACATTTAAGACTTTGACTTGACCATCATGAATAGATAAAGCCGTCACCGCACCGATATTTTCTTCATTGGTGGTATAAGCGTAATGACCATCTTTAGACTTCACAATCCAGGATGGACTTTTCATTTTGATCACGTTTATTGGCGTTAAAGTACCATTTGCATTGACTTTGAGTTCATATAGACCCTCACTGGCCTGATTCGGTTTCTGAACTAAAGGTGCATCTGGAATAGATGTCCATGTTCCGACCAAAGCTGTTTGTTGTGATGCAGCATTTGCAGTGGCACACCATCCAAAAGAAAAAAGTGTTAACGATAGTGCAGCGGTTAATTTTTTGATGAGTTCATGATATTGAACATTTTTATTCCTACTCATGCTGGTATCCTTGCGATGTTGAGTATCA
>JASGGM010000038.1:0-14888 GCA_047605045.1 Acinetobacter sp.
GTTGGATCCAATAAAATTGTTTCTGTATCACCACAACAAACAGCAACACAAGCATTAATTGAAAATGGCTTTGACATTCCAATTTCTTGTGAACAAGGCATTTGTGGCACATGTGTCACGCGTGTTGTTTCGGGTATTCCAGATCATCGAGATGTCTTTATGACGGATGAAGAACACGCTTTAAATAATCAATTTACCCCTTGCTGTTCACGTGCAAAATCAAAAACACTGGTTATCCAGCTTTCATAGTTACATAGATATCATACCTGTATCGCGCAAAAATACGGGTATTTGAATCATTTGCTCATATATGATGGCGTGTTGCTCCAATGGTTTTTTATATTCAGGAAATAAATTTAGGAATAATAAATTGAAACGATGATATAGCTGAGATCAATGCCGTTGAACTATGTTGCCTCTGGAACTTGACGCGTTTTCATAAAATCCTCATAACTCATTCCACCCATCATGGCATAAATCTGTAAATTGGTTTTATGCACAACCCGCGCATATTTTTCAAGTACAAAGAAATTAACACCGTATTTCACTAAACCCAACCAATCTTGTTCTAAAATGAGTTGCTGTTCATATTCACTCAGCGCTGCCGTCTGCATTAATGCCTGAGGATTTTCCTGAAATGCATCACGCCATTGCTGTTGAATCATATTCCAAAAAAACCGATTGATATTGAGTCGTTTATTACTGATTCGTATATCAAAAATATATGTTCCTGCAATACTTTCAACGCCCTTGAGTTGTGGGTTCATAGCCGTTTGTCCTCTCATCGCCGATCATTATGTTATTTAGAACGTTCATACAATACTGCGGTCATCGCCGTCGTTGTCGCTAAATAGTAATTCAAATGTATTTGTTGAATATCATCACCTAAAGCGCCGCGCATGGTCAGCCACATGATTTGTTCGACACTTTCAGCACCTCCACGCTCAATAAAATCTTTATGGGTAAGCTGTGTCAGTTGTTCAGGATCTTTTAATAATAATTCGAGAAATTCATGATCCCATTCACTATTGTTAAACCCAACGCGTTCACCATGAATCTGATGCGACAATCCTCCCGTACCTACAATGGCCACGTTTAAATTTTCAGGATAACTTTCTATGGCGCGTTTTAAAGCCTGTCCCAAACGGTAACAACGCAACGGGGTCGGCAAGGGATATTGCAAAACATTAACGGCAATCGGAACTACAGTGCCCGGCCAGTCTGGTTCATGCGACCACATGAGTGGCAAAGGTGACAAGCAGCCATGATCTAACGGTTTATTCTGAAAAATGGTTAAATCAAATTCGTCATTGACTAAACTTTCAGCAATATGTGATTGCAGCTCAACATCACCTTTAACCGAAGGCAAATTTCGTAACCCCGCACCTTCATCTGCAATTGGAAAAGATTCACCAACCCCCAATGCGAATGTTGGGTAAAAATCAAAGAAAAATGATGAACAATGGTCATTATAAATCATCACCAGTGCATCCACTTTTTCATGCTTTAACCAGTCTGCTATCGGTTGATAACCATCGAATAATGGTTTCCAAGCAGGATCATCCTGTTTGCCTTTATCATAAGCGACCCCAATTGTTGGTACATGCGATGAGCCTATTCCGCCCACAATCTTTGCCATATTATTTCCTTTGATCTATCGTTCTGTTGCAGCTGCGATCATTCTATTCCTATGGGCTTATTTTCGATGAAAAGCCACATAAAAGATAATTCCTTTCACAATGTTCGCTATGAGTTTTATTTATACGCTTGCTTATTGAAATAGATTTTTTAGGCTGTCGATGACAACTTGACTCGCGGCGGTATGTACACTGTTTTTCCGATAAATTAACCCAATTTGCCGCGTTGTTTGCGGCAAGGCAATAGGCAATGTTTTAATCATGCGCTGATCAATTTCATATTTCATTTGCTGCGCAGACACCACTGCTATCATATCTGAAGCTAAAAGCAAACCTCGGCATAAGGCCAGATCGCCCGTTTCAACGGTGGGTAATGGAGCGGGTAAGTTTAACGCTGCAAAATTACGTTCCAATAGAATTCGGGTCGGTGAATTAACGCGCGGTAAAATCCATTGGTACGACAATAAATCCGTCAGTTGAAATTCTTTTCTTAAGAGTCGATGTTGCTTTCTAACGACCAGACACAAATTTTCTTCAAATAAAGCTATGGACTGTAAATCCGTCGATTGCTGCTTTGGCCTTAAAGCACCGATAATAAAATCGATATCTCCCGAACGAAGCTGTGCAACCAGCGATTCATATGCATTTTCAAAGGTGACAAATTGAATATCTGGGTATTTTTCTACAACAGCAACCATTGCCTGAGGAAGGATATGGGTACGAATTAATGGTAAAGCACCAATTTTTACAATGCCCTGAATCCGCCCCCTAAAACGTGCAGTTTGGTCTGGCAGGTCATGAATTACATTCAAAGCGCGTTTAATCAAAGGATATAGCTTATTACAAATTTCAGTCGGTTGAATGCCATTTGCTGTACGAGAAAACAATTCGACATGTAAGGCATTTTCTAGCAATTTGATGGCTGAACTGACCGCAGGCTGGGTAATATTTAAGAGTGATGCGGTATTTTTCATTCCTTGTGTTAAATACAACAGGCTAAAAATTTCTAGCCGTCGGGTGTTATATAGAAAATAACAATCCCGCGGTTGAAAAGCGGAATTATCTTGTCTTAATTTTTCCACAATTTCAGGAATATGTTGCAATTCTTCAATGACGATATGGGTTTGTTGATAAATGAATTTGCCAATTTCTGTCAGAATCACGCCCTGATGGTGTCGTTCAAAGAGTTGTACATTAAGCTGTTTTTCTAAATCGGCAATTGCCCGTGTCACCGCAGATTGCGTGCGATATAAATGCTCGGCAGCTTTCGAAATATTTTGGTATTTTGCGACTTCTATAAAAAATTTCAGTTGCAATAAATTAATTGTCTCTTTGGAATCTGTGCGCATGGTTATCCCTTATTTAACAGCTTGTCTTGCTTCCCTAATGTTATGTTGAGAGATCAAAACTCATATCTGATTGCATCTTTTTTCAACTGCCTCATTATGCTCTACGCGATAACCACAGGGTTATGCAACCATAAATAGAATTCATATCATCACGATTCAAAGTCATTATCTTTTGTTTTTACCACATGCAAGGATGCTTTTACATAGGAGAGCATTATGAATGACATGAATTCTATTCAAACAGGGTTAGTAATTAGCGCACATTCCGCCGATTTTGTATGGCGTGCAGGCGGTGCAATAGCACTACATGTTGCAAGGGGGTATCACATGCATGTGGTGTGCTTGTCTTATGGCGAACGTGGGGAGTCTGCGAAATTATGGCGACAAGCTGGCATGACTGAACAAAAAGTCAAACAAGTTCGTGAACAAGAAGCCCGTGCCGCGGCAGAAGCGCTTGGTGCCAGTATCGAATTTCTAGATTTAGGGGATTATCCTTTACCTCATCATACAGATATCATTTTTCAACTTGCCGCTATTTTTCGCAAATTCCAACCCAGTTTTGTACTGAGTCATTCATTACATGACCCCTATAATTATGATCATCCTCGAGCAACACATTTGGCACAAGAGGCGCGAATTATTGCGCAAGCAGAAGGCCATCAACCCAATGAAAATATTATTGATGCCCCGCCATTTTATTGTTTCGAGCCACATCAGCCTGAACAATGTCACTGGAAACCTGATGTTTTACTCGACATTACCCATGTATGGGATAAAAAATATGCTGCCATTCAGTGTATGCAGGGGCAGGAACATCTCTGGGAATATTACACCCGTGTTGCCTTACAACGTGGGGTACAGGCGAAACGTAATATTGGTATTACCCGTGCAAAAAATATTGTTTATGCTGAAGGCTATCAAAGCATCTTTCCACGTGTAACAGAGGATTTATCATGAGTTTATTGGGCCGAAAAGGTGTGGTGGTTCGTCAGATCGAACGTGCCGATGCTGCCATTGTACAAAAAATGGCAACTTATGGTGTGGCAACCATACATGAGGCTCAAGGCAGATCAGGCTTGTTGGCAGCGCATATTCGCCCAATTCAACAAGGCATTTGTATTTCAGGTTCTGCCATTACTTTGTCTGTCGCACCTGCCGATAACTGGATGTTTCATGTGGCTGTAGAACAATGCCAGACAGGCGATATTATTGTCGTTGCCCCAACATCGCCTTGTATTGATGGTTATTTTGGGGATTTATTAGCAACCTCGATGCAAGCGCATGGTGTGATTGGTCTGGTGGGGGATATTGGTGTTCGTGATAGTCAAACGTTACGTGAGATGGGATTTTATGTTTGGTCACGGGCGGTCTATGCTCAAGGTACCGTCAAGGCAACTTTAGGTTCTGTCAATCTTCCAATCATTTGTGCTGGGCAACTGGTCCATGCTGGAGATGTTGTGGTTGCTGACGATGATGGTGTCGTCATCGTACCGCGTCAGCGTGTCAATGAAGTCCAGCAACTCAGTCAGAAACGAATGGAACTTGAGGAGTCAAAAAGACAACGTATGGCAAACGGCGAGCTGGGTTTGGATATTTATCAAATGCGTGAGGAATTGGCGGCGAAAGGTCTGATCTATGTCGACCATATTCGTGACTTAGGCCCTTCAACCGATTAATCCCTTTGGAAAATGAATATGCAGACCAAAATACGTTGTATGCTGATGCGTGGTGGTACATCCAAAGGTGCTTATTTTCTTGATTCTGATTTACCATCGGATCCAATCCAGCGTGATCAAGTTTTACTGGCGGTGATGGGGTCACCAGATACCCGACAAATAGATGGCATTGGTGGTGGTGATTCCCTCACCAGCAAAGTTGCCATCATTAAACATTCAGAACGTGAGGATGCCGATATTGATTATCTGTTTGCCCAAGTCAGTGTTGCCGAGGCACGTGTCGATTATGGACAAAACTGTGGCAATATCCTGTCTGGCGTTGCCCCTTTTGCCATAGAACGAGATTTAGTTGCCATTGAAACCGACCAGACGACCGTTAGAGTCTTCATGCAAAATACTGGGCAACTTGCCGAAGTCATTGTGAACACACCGCATGGCGAAATTGAATATACAGGTGTCACCACCATCGATGGGGTGCCCAATTCAGCCGCAGAAATTATTTTAAACTTTCAAAATCTTGCAGGTTCAAGCTGTGGCACATTATTGCCAACTGGTCATGTACAAGACATCATTGATGGCATACCCGTGACCTGTATTGATCATGGCATGCCTGTGGTACTCATTCGCGCCCATGATTTAGGCTGTGAAGGTACGGAATCTCCGCAAGAGCTGGATAATAATTTGAAACTCAAACAACAAATTGAAGCGATTCGTTTACAGGCTGGACAAAAAATGAAGCTCGGTGATGTGAGTCAAAGAACTGTTCCCAAAATTTCTATCATTTCCCCCCCAATCCATGGCGGTGCCTTACACACGCGCACGTTTATTCCACATCAATGTCACACAGCCATTGGGGTGTTTGGCGCAACAAGTGTAGCAACCGCATGCTTACTTGAAGGTAGTGTGGCTTTTGACATGGCACAGACCTCCCAAGACCGACAACAACGCTTAGACATTGAACATCCGACTGGGCGTTTTACGGTTTTAATGCAACGCGATGAGCATCTCAAAATTCTCGGAAGTGGATTTATTCGGACAGCACGAGCAATTTTTGATGGTTATATCATGATTCCAAAGCATATCTGGCATCCAAATTAAATACTTCTCTATCGGCTTTGCAAAAATTGTCATTCTAAACCGTTTAATACTCAGAACTGCCTAACCCATAGTGGTATGGGGCTGAAAATGATCTTTTTTTCTAGAAAGTAAAAAGATCATTTTCGAAGTCCGTCAGCATTTGTCAAAATTTATATGCATATGCAACCCCCAGCAAATGCTGCTGCATTTCTATATTGGCCTCACCACCCCCAAAAGCAGAAGGAATAGATTGACTGCCGTTCACTCGTTTCTTTAAACCATAGGTGTATGCAAAACTCACTTCTTGCTGCTCATCGACATTCCATGTTGCCCCTACACTCACATGATCGGTAATCACTGCTGGCGCCAGAATATTTAAAAATGTTTGATCTGAACGTATGGGTTGGTCATTATGACTATAACCTGCTCTTAGTGTTAATGCCTGATTGACCTTATAATTCACACCCAACTTGTAGACATTGATGTCTCGCCAGCCAAAGCCTGGGCCTTGTTGCGTACCAAATATATTTCCTGCCAGTAAAGCATCCAGACTAAATCTATTTCCCACTGAGGCAACATCCGAATAGTTAATTCGTTGTACATCTGCCGAAATGTTTAAGGCTGGCGTGGCCTGAAAACTAATGCCCAAGCCATAATTTTCAGGAACATCAAACCCACCACCTTCAGCAAATAGACCTTGATACTTTTCAAATTTGTCGGCTTTGATCTTCGATGAATAATTTGCCCCAAGCGTTACACGATCTGTCAGTTGTGCCGCCCACCCCACACGGATACCAACCCCTGTCGATGAGTCTTTTCCTCGATTACTGATATTGCTACTATCGCTCGAATATGCACCAAAACCACCAACCCCTTTTGCCTCAAAAATTTGGTAAAGAAAATTGGCACCAATGCCGATCGATTGATTCTCTGCATAACGCCAAGCCAATGCAGGTGATATATAAATTTGAGTTAAATCGACACCTGCGGTACCACTATTACCAAAGGCACGATAAGGATTACTTTTATAACCTGTATTCATTCCCCCATTACCATAAATCGCAATACCGAGTGCAACCGTATCGTTCACCTGTTTACTGATGGCAAATTCGGGTAATACAAAATAGTGGCGACCATTGCCGTTGTATTGACCATCTGCACCCGCACCATTGCCTGTAATCTCAGCACTTCGGTCTGGTGCAAACAATGTGGCGCCAACATCAACACGAGAACCAACCCAACTTAACCCTGCTGGATTATTCGCAATCGTGAATGAATCCTGAAATTGTGCAATGGCAACACCTGCATTCCCTTGAGCCTTAACGCCATAGCCATGTAAAAAATATCCAGTCGTCGCATATACTGGATTAGACATAAGTGGTAAAAATATCGTGATCGATGACAATATAAATATTTTTTTCATTATTTTTCCCTTCTTAATTTTAATCACTTTTAAAAATAATAAAGGGTTTAAAACATTTTGTATTCCAATATTATTGAAAATTAATATATGTTTTATTCATATAGTAACCACAAATATGTATTAGGATGTAAATCATCTAAGCTATTGTTTTATTATAAAGCCACATACCAATGAACATTGGAATAATAAAATATAGAACTTCTATATAGCCTAGTCCCAATAATGTTAATGCAGGTGCAGGACAAATTCCTGAAAGGCCCCAGCCGATACCAAAAATAATTGCTCCCAACAATAACTTAGAATTAATAATTGTTGCTTGCGGTAATTCAATGGGCTGTTGAAATAAAGTTTTTAAGTTTTTATGACGTACAGCATATTGAAACGGGAAAATAGCTATCGTAATTGCCCCACCCATCACCCAAAGCAAGCTAGGATTCCACTGCCCAGTAATATCTAAAAAAGCCAAAACTTTGGCAGGATTGGTCATTCCTGAAATGAGCAAACCTAAAGCAAAAATACACCCACATATAAATGCGATAATGTTTTGCATCTTAAAGTCCTCCGACATACTGCACAATCCAGACGGTTATGATTGCAACAACCATAAAACAAACGGTGGCCACAAATGAGCGCTTGGATAATCGGCTGATGCCACATATTCCATGGCCACTAGTACATCCTGCCCCCAATCGCGTGCCAAATCCCACCAATAAACCACTCATCATTAAAATAAATGGTGATGCCTCAATATGAATCTCAATATTCTGAACATATTTAAAAAGTACAGCGGTGATGATCAGGCCAGCAATAAACCACAGTGCAGAATTCTTAAAACCTTGTTGCCATGAAATGGTTTTCCAAATCATGCCACTCATACCTACAATGCGCCCATTCAAATAAAGATAAGCCACACATGAGCTACCTAATAGAATTCCACCGATTAAACTAATTATCCCTTCAGTCATTTTCAACCTCGGTATATTGAATTTACTTTAAATATATTACCATGACTTAATGTAGAACAAACTTTCCCTATAAGGAATCTATTTATATTAAATTTACCTTAAATTTTTACATCATTTACAGAATAGTTTATCAATAAAAAATATTTGTGGCACACACTAAACACATTGATAATTAATGAAATTTTTTTCATTTTTCATTGGAAAAATATCTTGAATTGGCAATATATATATAATGTGGTGCCTCAGTTTGTTACTGCAACACTGACAACATTAAAAATCTCTATTATCAGTATTATTTTAGCGATAATTGTTGGCTTGGTGAGTAGCATTATTATGATGTACAAAGTAAAAGGCTTACAAAGACTCACCCAGTTTTATATTGAATTATCACGTAATACGCCTTTACTCATTCAACTATTTTTCCTGTATTACGGTTTACCCAAACTGGGTATAAAAATCGATGGTTTTACATGTGGCGTCATCGGTTTGACATTTCTAGGGGGTAGCTACATGGCCGAAGCTTTCCGCGCAGGTTTGGAATCTGTTGCAATAGGACAAATTGATTCTGCAAAAAGTATCGGTTTGAAATCATACCAAATTTTTCGATATGTGATTTTTCCTCAAGCACTTGCCATTTCAATTCCGGCCATTGGGGCAAACTGTTTATTCTTGATTAAGGAAAGTTCAATTGTCAGCGCTATTGCTGTTGTCGAATTATTATTCGTGACGAAAGACCTGATTGGTATGGATTATAAAACCACTGAAGCATTATTTTTATTAATCGTGTCCTATCTGATTATTTTGCTTCCTGTCTCCATTCTAAGCAGTTATTTTGAATACCGTAGCCGTAAGGTGAGCCATGGAACTTGATTATTTATTTCAATCTGCTCATCTGCAACGTCTAATACTTGGATTATGGGTAACAGCCAAAATTGCATTTATTTCCGTATTCTTTTCAGCAATATTGGGAACGATTTTTGGTGTAATCATGACATCTAAAAGTTGGTTGATTAAATCATTATGTCGCTTGTACCTAGAGGCTATTCGGATTATTCCCATTCTGGTTTTACTGTTTATTTTCTATTTTGGTTTTGCCACATGGTTTAACTGGCAGTTTTCGGCAACATGGGTATGTATCGTTGTATTTATTTTATGGGGTACAGCAGAAATGGGGGATCTCGTTCGTGCTGCAATTACGTCTATCGATAGCCATCAGAAACAATCGTCTTATGCTTTGGGACTGAGCCACGTACAAACATTATTGTATGTTGTTTTTCCACAGAGTTTAAAACGTGTAACACCAGGCGCCATTAATTTATTTACTCGTATGGTAAAAACCAGTTCTCTGGCGGTACTGATTGGTGTCGTTGAAGTGATTAAAGTTGGACAACAGATTATCGAGAGTTCGCTATTCACGGTACCCACCGCTTCCCTTTGGATCTATGGCTTGATCTTTATTTTGTACTTTGTCATCTGCTATCCATTGTCACGTTTGGCAAGACATCTTGAAAAAGTTTGGGAATCATCATGACCTTGTTATCTATTCAAAACTTACAGAAATCTTTTGCACAAAATCATATTTTACAAGGCATTGACTTAAATGTAGAACAAGGTGAAGTCGTGGTTATTTTGGGCCCTTCTGGTTGCGGTAAAAGCACTTTGCTACGTTGTATTAATGGTTTAGAACCTATACAGCATGGGGAAATACGTCTAACTGGTTCGGGGGTGTTAGGCAAAGATACATCTTGGGCAGATGCTCGGCAAAAAATTGGTATGGTCTTCCAGAACTACGAATTGTTTGGGCATATGAATGTCATTGATAATATTTTGTTGGGCCCTCTAAAAGTCCAAAAACGCCAACGTTTCGAAGCTGAACAGGTTGCGGATGTGCTTCTTAAACGTGTCGGTTTATATGAACGTAAACAGGATTATCCACGGCAACTTTCAGGCGGACAAAAACAGCGCATTGCCATCGTACGTTCACTGGTCATGCAACCTGAATTAATTTTACTGGATGAAATTACTGCCGCATTGGATCCAGAAATGGTAAGAGAGGTATTAGACGTTGTACTGACATTGGCCAGTGAAGGTATGACGATGCTGATCGTCACCCATGAAATGTCTTTTGCTCGTAAAGTGGCGGATAGAATTATTTTTATGGATAAAGGCAAAATTATTGAACAAGCGCACCCTGAACAATTTTTTAAGCATCCACAAACAGAACGTGCAAAGGCTTTTCTGAATATTTTATCGTATTAAACACTATTTAGAATTCCGAATAGTGCTTTAAATAAAGCACTGGAATACAACAATATTTTAAACAGTCAAAGGAAGTAACAATGACAACATTCACATTGCAAAACATGAAATATCTCCTAACCATCTCTTTGCTTAGTTTGGGGCTGGCTGCCTGTGATAAAAAGAGTCCATCTACAGAGAAAGCAGCAGATACAGCGCAGAACATTTCAAGTATTGAGCAGATTAAGAAAAATGGCGTTGTTCGTATTGGTGTTTTTAGTGATAAACCACCTTTCGGCTATGTAGATTCACAAGGTAAAAATCAGGGCTTCGATGTCGAAATTGCTAAACATGTTGCCAAAGATTTATTGGGTGATGAAAATAAAGTTGAGTTTGTTTTAACCGAAGCAGCCAATCGGGTTGAATATTTAAAATCGAATAAGGTCGATATTATTTTCGCAAACTTTACCATTACGCCAGAACGCTCAGAAGCGGTAGACTTTTCTAAACCTTATTTAAAAGTTGCCTTAGGGGTAGTTTCTCCAAAAAATAAACCCATTACAGATCTTGCACAGTTAAAAGATCAAACATTACTGGTTAATAAAGGCACCACCGCCGATTCATTCTTCAGTAAAAACCATCCTGAAATTAAACTGCAAAAATATGAGCAGAATACCGAAACATTTGACGCGTTGAAGGATGGACGAGGTGTTGCTCTAGCACATGACAATCTGCTAGTACTTGCTTGGGCGAAAGAGAATCCGAACTATACTGTTGGAATTACCAGTCTAGGTGAACAAGATCTGATCGCCCCTGCTGTTAAAAAAGGAAATAAGGAACTATTGGAATGGCTGAATAAAGATTTAGATAAACTCGCGAAAGAAGGTGTTATTCATCAAGCATATGAAAAGACTTTGAAACCTGTCTATGGAGAGAGTATTAACCCTAAAGATTTATTGGTTGAATAAATTATAGCCAAGCTCTGTTACATTTCATGTTCAGGGCTTGCTTGATATGTACTCGCTCAAATTTGAGCTAAAAATGACCACTTTTAGTATGCAACATAAGAAAGTTATCTTTGTTTGATTAAGATTCGACACCTTGATCTAAACGGGTAACTTTCTCTTTTTCAGACGGATTGTCTGGTCAGGTTTGAGCTAATGCAGATTGAGACTATTTTACTAAACAACAACCACATAATATATGACGAACGGTGTCTCCCAAAATCACGACACTACTATGCTCACGCATTAATGCCTCTGCTCGCCCTGCCTGTCGGTTCAATAAAGCGTCATAAATAGAACAATGCTGCAAATGCGCATAATGTAAGCGTCGATATTCTGATAATGCATGTGTTTGATCAAAGGTAATGGCCTGAGCCGAAGCTAATGGCAATTGGTTATTTTTAGCCAGTGCCTGCGTTAAGGCCACGTTTTGTGCACCTTGAATAATCGTATTGTGAAAAATAACATTAAAATGATGATACTGTTCAAGTTTATCATCATCCATTTCATTGCCTGCAAAGAGTTTTTCACACTCACAAATACAGTGCACTAACGTTTCTTTCTGATCCTGATTCAAACCTCGTTCCGCCAGTGTTTTTGCCGCCAGACCTTCTAGAACACCGCGTACTTCAAGCGCATCTTGCACCAATTGTTCTGATATTTCTCGTACAATATAACCACGCGTTGAATTTTTAATTAGCAAACCTTCTTGTTCTAATAACCGAAAAGCCATTCGTATTGGTTGCCGAGAAACACCCAACATTTCAGCTGTTGGAATTTCTGCAATACGCGTACCACCTTCCAACTCTCTGGAAATAATCATTTTTCTGAGTTTTAACAGAACATGTTGCCCTGATGACATATCCAATTCCAATACACTGTATTATTTTTTCAATCTTTTGCATGCTAGCAAGTTTTTCAAGATCGTGACAAGTATGAACAATACGCAGCAAGCAAATAAATTAGAACCGACCTGTATACTTTTAAGTATCTAAATGCAGAGATAGGCAGTTACTTCAATTCTTTTTCAGTTTTAACGACAATTAAAATAGGCTGTTCTTATCAAACGAGATAAATCTGTATATAATGATAATCAATTCCATTAAGTTTGGTATTTTACTGTTTTATTTAAGTAATAACATGAGTCCAACCATGACATCAACCACATTTCAGGACATGCCATCCATCCAGCATTGTTATACAACAGCGTTATACACGCATCATATTCGATTATCGCAATTACACCCGTTACTTATGCGTTCTAAATATCGTCCTAAAGCACTTTATGAAGTGCTTATAGAAGTCTTTTTAGCAAATTAGAATAATTTAAAGAGCGCAATGCGATGAAGATATTTGGTTTGATTCTTACAATTTTAGCTTGCTTAATCATTTATTGTGCTCATTCGAACCAAGCACTCCTGAAACAACCACTTGCGATAAACTACCGATATACGGGTATTTTTTTACTCGTTAGCGGTCTACTGATTTTATTGATCGTCTTGTCTAAAGTGCTGGCTGTTTTATCGTGGTTCGTCTGCATGACGGTTGTCTGGGGTATTGTACCGTTTGTTGTGATTTTCAAAAATAAGGCGACCGGCCAATGAAAAATAAAATAAAATATCCGATTCAATCCGATTGGATCTCCAAAACCTTTGCAGGCGCATTCCTCGGATTTGGTTGTGCAGTTCTCAGTGCAAGTCTTATTTATTTGGTGAGTCAGCATTTTTTTAAAGGCAATATTGCTCCTCAGCTCGCCATGTGGAGTGTGCCATGGATTTGGCTACCTGTATTTTTCAGTTGTTATTTTCTTCCTAGGGGATGGCATGCCATTCTGATCATGATTGCAGTCAATATTATTCTGTATACCTGCGTCGTTTATTTGCGAGGATACTAAAAGAATGAAAGTGCGTTCCGATGTCATTAAACTTGCGAAAAGTATGCATACATGGGTCGGTGTTTGTTCAGGAATCCTGTTATTTATTTGTTTTTTTGCAGGTGGTTTGACCATGTTTCAACACCACCTCACACGTTGGGTAACACCATCAACACAAGTTTTACCACCGCTTGAGACCGAAGAACTCAACATATTCATTCAACGCCTTCAACAAGAATATCCTGCCACCCGTGAACACTTTACTTTAAACCTACGCAGCAATGAGTTTCATTATGCACCAATTACATGGACAGATGAACAGCGTAGAAGTCGAGAATTTAGCACCCAACATAATACATGGCTAGCCAGTTTGGATGATCAAAATCAATTAATGGTCAAACAGGAAAATGTCAGCAAACTCGGTCCAATGTTAGAACAGCTACATGAAACCGCAGGGATTCCAGGCAAATTAGGCCATGAATCTTTGGGTTTGAGTATTATGGGTATTATTTCCATTCTATATTTCCTTGCGTTATTGTCTGGTTTAATTGTGCTTTTACCGACACTCATCAAAGATTTTTTTGCGATACGGCCTGGGAAAAATAAGAAAAGATTTTGGTTAGACACACATAATGTCATTGGTATTACAAGCTTGCCCTTTCATATTATTATTAGTGTGTCAGTTATCGTTTTTGCGTTTCATGATATTTTGTATGATTCCATTAGTATGGTTGCCAATAATAAACAGCCTTTCTTTAAAAGACCCCCACCTGCAACCATCGAAGTTAAACAAACCACCCTCGATATTCCTCAAATTTTGACGCTGGTGAAACAAAAAGATCCCTCATATAGCGTCGATTTTATTCACTTTAGTAACCTCGATAAACCTGAACAAGCCAGTGCACGTATTGGTGTTTATAGTCCAAATCACATGTTATTGGGTGCAAATCAAGATGCTGTGACTGTGAATCCATATAATTTAGAAAGTTATAAAAATCAGGCTTTGGACAGCAGAAATTCAACCGCCGAAAAGTGGATTTATTCTATGTTTGGCTTACATTTTGGAAGTTTTGGCGGTCTGGGCATTCGCTGGATGTATGTATTATTGGGCTTTGGCGGTGCGTACTTATTTTATTCAGGTAATATTTTGTGGGTGGAAACACGTGCGAGAAAGGCAAAAAATTCCAATCAGCCTATTCAGCAAAGAAAAGATGTCCGATTTCTTGCAAACCTCACCATTGGCGCATGTTTAGGATGTATTCTGGCTGTTTCATTCACTGTGCTTCTAACAAAATTACTTTATGTTTCAATCGCTATAAACATGGTGAATATCAATTTGTTTATGGTGTACAGCTATTATGGCTTATTTATTTTCTGTATTTTCTATGCCTTTATTGTTGGTGCATCAAAAGCGCTGCCTCATTTTCTCTTTGCGATTGCAATCAGTTTAATACTTATGCCAATACTATCATTGATACATTGGATTCTGGCGGAGCAAGCGCTACTGGCACATAGCTTTTATTTTTGGCCGATTGAACTTTCGGCCCTCGTTCTGGGTATTCTGTTCCTGTTCTTTCATCGCAGAACAGTGTTGAGAGCCCAGCAAGCACCACCCAACTCCATTTGGTCATCCAGTTCATTTTAGG
>JASGGM010000039.1:0-14756 GCA_047605045.1 Acinetobacter sp.
CACCTAGCATATTTCTAGATTTCGCACTGACAATACCTGCGGATGCAGAATAATCAAAACCAAATGGCGATCCGATAGCAAGTACTGGCTCCCCCACTTTTAATTGATCTACATTCCCAATTTTGAGGGCAGGAAAATGACTACCGTTTACTTTGAGTAATGCAACATCAGTACGTGCATCACTGCCCACCACAGTTGCATCAATTTCACGACGATCATTTAACGTAATGGTAATTTTTTTGGCTTGATCCACCACATGATGGTTTGTCAGAAGGTATCCATCCTGACTAATAAAGAATGCACTCCCATACCCTGTTTTTTCCTGCGGAATTTGCTGTTGGGGAATAATGATCTGATCACCAAAAAATCGTTTCAACAATTCTGGTACTTGTTGTTGCTGCATTTCATCTTGAGTCAGCTTTTTCGTAACGCTCACACTAACTACGGCTGGACTGACATTTTCCACAATTTGAGAAAAATCTACAGGTACGGCAGCATGACTCAATGTCACCATTGCATATGCAACCACAGCTGTAAAAGTTTCCTGATAAAAATTCTGCTGAATCATCGCTATAACCTTTTGTTTTTCAATAATAACATTTATTTTTTTAACATTATCAATATAACGGAATTTTGCAATATTTCAAATTTCAGATGAAACATTTTTTGTTTTTTCAGCTTGACCAAACCACTAAGATAACTATGTTAATATGATAAAAATAATCATGCATTTCTACTACTTATTATGATTGACGCAAGAATTGAACAACACCCCCTTCAACCATTTCTTCCAATTAATGCAAAAATATTGATGTTGGGCAGTTTTCCTCCACCCAAAAACAAATGGCAAATGGATTTTT
This sequence comes from Acinetobacter sp., assembly GCA_047605045.1. GTDB lineage: Bacteria > Pseudomonadota > Gammaproteobacteria > Pseudomonadales > Moraxellaceae > Acinetobacter. The sequence continues at coordinate 861 of JASGGM010000039.1, forward strand.
ATTATCCGAATTATCAAAATGATATGTGGCGTATCATGGGATTAATTTTCTTTCAAAATAAAAATCATTTTCTTAATCTTGAAGATAAAAACTTTAAACGCAATGATATTGAACAGTTTCTGATTGACCAAGGTATTGCTATTTTTGATACCGCATCGGCAGTAATAAGAGAAAAAGAAAATGCTTCCGACAAATTTTTAACAGTGGTTGAACCGAGTAATTTGTTTGCTCTTTTAAACAAAATCCCCAATTGCAATACTATTATGACCACTGGAGATAAAGCTACAGAAACTTTAATGCATCACTTTCCAGACAATACCCAAAAACCAACACTGAATTTGTCTAGTCAAGTTAATTTTGCCCATCGAACATTAAGCTTATTTCGATTACCTTCATCTTCGCGAGCATATCCTTTAGCGCTGGAAAAGAAAGCAGCGGCTTATCGTATTTTTTTTGAAAAGATAGGCATGTTATCGTAATCGAATTAAAAAACACCCTTTATACTAAATATTCGAAAGTATAAAGGGTGGAATATCAAACTTTGATGTTTTATTAATGTACTGCTTGAATTTTTTCCAAGAAAATTTTAGCTCGCTCATGACGCGCTTCTAAATTACCAAAGAACTCTGAAGTTGGACAATCCTCTAATATTTCCCCTTGGTCCATAAAGATCAGGCGATTAGATACCTTCTTGGCAAAGCCCATTTCGTGTGTTACACACATCATGGTCATTCCTTCATGCGCCAACTGCACCATTACATCCAGAACTTCACCAACCATTTCAGGATCAAGTGCAGATGTCGGTTCATCAAACAACATACAAATAGGGTCCATACACAACCCACGTGCAATTGCGACACGCTGTTGCTGACCACCCGATAATTGGCCTGGAAATTTATCTTTATGTGCTAACAATCCTACGCGCTCAAGGTATTTAGTTGCTTTTGCACGTGCATCTGTCAAGTTACGCTTAAGCACTTTAACTTGAGCAATGGTCAGGTTTTCAAGCACAGTCATGTGAGGGAAAAGTTCAAAATGTTGAAATACCATTCCAACACGTGATCGAAAGTTAGCCAAATCTGTTTTTGAGTCTTTCAATGAAAGACCATCAACCACGATATCGCCTTTCTGAAATGGCTCTAAGGCATTAACAGTTTTAATGAGCGTTGATTTCCCAGAACCAGATGGTCCACAAACAACAACAACGTCACCTTTTTCAATTGTCGTTGAACAGTCAGTCAGTACACGGAAATCTCCGTACCATTTACTGATGTGTTGAATATCAATCATAGGCATTTGAATGTCCCCATTTAGCGAATAATAGCTATTTTTTGCTGTAAGCGTTTGACTAATCTAGACAAGAAAAATGAAATACAGAAATAAACAATGGCAACAATTAAATAGAATGTTGCTTTAGTTTCAGGCCCGTATGTATTTGCCAAGGTATCGGCATTGCCTAAAAAGTCTGGCGCACTGATGACATACACCAATGACACGTCTTGAAACAAAATGATGGTTTGAGTAAGTAACACAGGAATCATGTTACGGAATGCTTGTGGCAAAACCACATAACGCATGGACTGACCATAGGTAAAGCCAAGTGCATAACCTGCGGAAACTTGTCCTCTAGAAATAGACTGGATACCTGAACGTACAATTTCCGAAAAAAATGCTGCTTCAAAAATTGCAAAAGTAACAACACTTGAAAACAACGGGCCATAATATGTATCAGACTGAAACGGAAACACTTTTGGCAGTAAAAAATAAAAGATAAAAATGACCTGAATCAGTGGAATACCACGGAAACAATCGACATAAAGTTTGGAAAAATTTCTGGCCGCCCAATTGTTTGATAAGCGCATCATTGCCAATGGCGTACCAATTAAAATTCCACCTATCATCGAGAGCACGGTTACAGTTAACGTGAATCCCAATCCTTTTAGCAAAGCATTCAAAACATCGCCATGAAGTAAACTAAAATCCATCTTATTTACCTCCCGAACCTAAACCAGGTACAGCCATTCTTTTTTCAATCCACGCCATTAAACCTTTAATTGAGTAAGTTACAATTAAATAAACAGGCGTAGAAAGAATAAGAATAACAATATCTTGTGAAGTTTCTTCACGCATGGTTTTGGTATAAGCAAAGAAATTTAGAACACTTAAGGCATAAAGTACCGCTGAGTTTTTGAAGGTATTCATGGCTTCAGAAGTAACTGTTGGCCATACAATTCGATATGCAACAGGTAAAATAACATAGCGATAACTTTGAGCAGTGGTAAAACCCATTGCAGAAGCAGCAAATTTTTGACCACGCGATACAGTTAAAATACCCGCACGAATATGCTCAGAAACACGTGCTGCGGTATACAACCCTAATGCGAGCACACCAATGACTGCTGGTTGCATATTCAGTAAATTTTTCCACCAACCACCTGCAACAATTTCACCGCTACCCGCACTTAGACTCGCTGGGAGAAATTCTGGAAAAACAAAAGCCCAAAAAAACAATTGAACGATTAATGGAATATTTCTGAAAATTTCAACGTATAAATTGCCAATTGCGGCAAGTGGACGATTGGGTAAAGTCCGTATTACCCCCAAAATTGAACCTAGAAAAAAAGCAATTAAAAAAGCAACAAGTGCTGTCCATACCATTGTGACAACACCATTACCCAGCATTTGCAACCACGTTGGGGCTTCCGCAAATTGTGAATAGTTTTCGCCACCAATGTGTTGACAAATCGATTCAGCCCATAATGCTTTATCCACACCATATTCATTAGAAGCAGAACAAAATGATGTCCAATTTAATGAGCCTAAAGACATATAACCCCCTATTATGCACAACAATATTGGGCGTTCAAACTTATGCTCAAACGCCCTTTTTCTAATAGAATCGTTTAAATTCCTTTATCGTTTGGTTGTGCTTTCAACTTTTTGAAAGATGCACTTGGTGCCATATTGAGGTTGGTATTTTTTGGTGGAATCGGTGATTGGAACCATTTCTTATAGATTTTATCCATTTCACCCGACTTCCACAGTCCTGTTACCACACGATCCGTTACTGCTTTAAATTTAGTATCACCTTTCGCAATCATAATACCGTAAGGCTCTGAAGAAAGAACTGGACCCACGATTGCAAAACTTTTTGGGTTAGAGGATTTAGCAATTAATCCGGCCAAGATATTGTCATCCATCACAAATGCTGCTGCACGACCTGAAGCTAGCATCGAAAATGAATCTGCATGGTCTTTACCGTATACATTCTGAACATTAACAGATTGACCTTTCTCATTCATTTTGATGTATTTGTCGGAAGTTGTACCTTGTGTCGTTACAACAGCTTTACCGTTTAAATCACCAATACTTTTAATATTGCTTCCTGCCTTCACTGCCATACGAACTTCTGTTGCGTAATAATTCGTAGAGAATGAAACTTGTTGCTGACGTTGCAAAGAGTTCGTTGTCGTACCACACTCCATATCAATATTTCCTGAAAGCAATTCAGGAATACGTGTTGATGAAGTTACTGCCTTATACTCAACTTTTAAATTCGGAAGCTTTAATTCTTTCTTTATTTCATTTGCAACATTATTACAAATATCAATTGCATAGCCAACTGGCTTTCCAGCAACCACATAGGAGATCGGATCGGAAGACTCACGATGTCCAATCACGATTTTTCCAGTGCTTTTAATCTTCGCCAAAGTATCTGCTGCTTGAACCTGACTTGTACCAGCGATTGAGCATAAAATAATTGTTGATGCTAAAATAGATTTTGATAGATGTTTCATGGTTCACTCCAGTGATAATTCATTGTTGTCGCCTTTGCGTTCCTGCATTAGCAATGCATTGGCTTGACATTTGATTAATATGAAGCAAATATCAAGCCAACTTTTAGTAACTTTATATAAATAAAAGTACAATAAATAGATTTATAATCAATTTAGCATTAAGAAGAAATAAAAAAATCATTCTTTATGACTTTAGTCTAATTTTTATAATTTTTTTAGAGTTTTTAACGATTAATTGAACTCAAAAAGTGCAAAAAAATATTGTTCGATAAAAAAATAAAAAATGCGCGCCAAAAAGGCACGCAAAAACTTTTTATTTGCACCAGAAATGAACAATTACTTTAAAATACCCAATGCTTGTTCAAAAACCTGTAACTCGTTTTGAGCTGCATCTAATCGATGTATTCTATTCGGATATTGCAAATATAGTTTTTCATATCCTGCACGAACTTGAGTAAAAAAAGCGAGTTTTTCTTGTTCAAATCGATCTAATTCACCACGTTCACGCGCACGTGACATTCCAACTTCTATCGGAGCATCTAACCAAAAGGTGATGTCAGGTAAATGTGAAACAAAGTACTGGTTCAGCATACCCAGTTTAAGTTCATCAATTCCTCTTCCTGCCACCTGATATGCATAACTTGCATCACAGAATCGATCACACAGCACAATCTTTCCTTGTGCTAAAGCAGGGAGAATGACTTTATCTAAATGTTGACTACGTGCTGCATACATCAACAATAGTTCAGTATCGCTACACATACGCTCTTCTGCATCAACTGTGAGAAGCAAATGGCGAATTTTTTCTGCCAAAGGCGTTCCACCAGGCTCCCGTGTTAAAACAACAGCCTTACCTTGATCAATAAAGTACTGATACATCTTACGGATTAAAGTACTTTTACCTACACCCTCTGTACCTTCAAAACTTATAAACATTAGGGTGTAACTCCTGCTTTCTTTTGTCTCAGAACCGATAAATATTGCTGAACAGCGAGATTGTGCTGTTCAAGTGTTGCACTAAATTTATGCCCACCATTTCCCGTAGCAACAAAATAGATATTACTAGATTGATCTGGATGCATTGCTGCTTCAATTGCTTTCTTACTTGGCAATGCAATTGGTGTTGGTGGCAAACCTGATATCGTATAAGTATTATAAGGCGTTGCAGTACGTAAATCTTGTTTGGTTAAATTACCCTGATATTTTTCCCCCATTCCATAAATCACTGTTGGATCTGTTTGCAAACGCATACCTTGCTGTAAACGACGAACAAAAACACCCGAAACCTGATTCAACTCACGATCCACACTGGTTTCTTTCTCAATGATAGACGCCATAATCAACGCTTCATATTTATTTTTATACGGCAGATTTTTAGCACGCTTTTCCCAAGCGATATCCAGATTTTCCATTTGGTGGTGATAAAGATCTAGAAGAATTTTTTTATCAGACTCTCCTTTATTATAAAAATAAGTATTTGGTGCAAATAAACCTTCCAAATGTGCGTAAGGAATCCCTAAAGCTTTAATCATTTCATCTTTAGGCAAATTCACAATGTTTTTTTCAACCAAAGGATCTTTCTGCAACCGCGTTAAGAGTTGCTTAAATGTTGTACCTTCAATGACCAAGATTCTATTCATTTGTGCATTTTCGGCATTTGAAATCATGTCTAGAACTTGACGCACACTCATACCCTTTCTGACTTCATATACCCCCATTTTTAAAGTATCGTGAATCATAACTTTCTGGTATAACTTCGCCACGACTGGAAAATGGATTTTCTTTTCCTTTGCCAAATGATCGATGAATCCAGAATAAGTCTCACCATTATTAATTGAAATGAATTGCTTATCGCCTTCGATAGGATAGTCTTTCCATAAGCTCAATTTCAAAACACCAAGCAGAATAATAATGATGATAAAACAAAAGGCAGCAAGCCATTTTTGCCATACATTGTGCTTGACGACTTTACGCTTTTTGGGCGGCGTCCTTTTTTTCTTTACTGGTTGAGCCATGATTAATCAATTCGATCCAAATATAAATCTTGAAAAAGTTGTGATGCACGTTGGTGATCTAAATTACGATTTTGCAAAGTTGTTGCCACTTGCATCGGGTTTAGGGCATTGCAGAAAAAAAGCGCTTCAATCTGTAGACACTGCGCTAAAGAAATACGTCCTATTTCACACTGAATACCCGCTTGATGCATTCGGTACAGAATTTCCTCACGCATTACCCCCTGAACACCATTATACTCAAGATTTGGTGTAATCCATCGTTTATCCATATAGATAAAACAATTACTGCTGATTCCTTCCACAATATTACCGTTAATATCAGCCACCAAAGCTTCTGACCAATCTTTATATAATGCTTCTTGCTTTATTAACACTTGCTCAAGACGATTTAAAGTTTTCAGCCCCCGTAATTGCGGCATACATATTCCCAACCGAACATCTAAAACACCAGAATCGATATAAGAAGTTGCGAATGCGTGCGCAGACAGTGACGGATAAAAAAATAACCAGACATCTGCTGGGTGCATTGGAAAAGCATAACCACGAGGCCCTTCACCACGGCTGATCACAATTTTTATGGTGCCATTTAATGACAAACCCTGAGCATGATGGGATGAAATAAGCTGTTCCATTGTTTTTTCAATAATGGAGATATCAAAATTCAAAGCTAATCGCTGGCGAGCCAATTCAAGACGTTTAAGATGCCAATGCCATAATAAAATACCATCTCGTTGCACAACTGCTGTGGTAAAACACCCATCACCATAGTGAAATGCTCGATCTTGTAGCGAAATAGAGGACTGTAGTACACCATTCTTATAGCATTGCATAAAAATCAAGCCAAATATCTGATTTAATGGATTAGTCTAAAAGGGTTTATTCTTTTGTTTATCTTTTTTTTTCATATAGAATTCTTTATTTATTATTTTTTATGCTTTTAATCTCGTCGTATTCTTCTTTTCATGAAATCATCACCTTGTTATGAAGGATTAGAATATGCAATTAAATCAATTAAAAGTCGCTCTACTCGCTGGTTTACTTTCTGTATCATCGATTAGCTTTGCAGCCAAGGATTTTTTAAACGTTTCGTATGACCCAACCCGTGAGTTATATGTTGATTTTAATAAACAATTTGGCGCATATTGGAAAAAGCGTACTGGGGAAACTATTAATTTCAAACAATCTCATGGTGGCTCTGGTAAACAGGCACGTGCCGTGATTGATGGATTAGATGCGGATGTCGTGACTTTGGCATTGGCTGCCGATATCGACGTAATCGCAGAAAAAGCCAAGTTGTTACCTGCAGATTGGCAAAAGAAACTTCCTCAAAACTCAACGCCGTATACTTCAACCATTGTCTTCTTAGTACGTAAAGGTAATCCAAAAGGTATTAAAGATTGGGGAGATATTGTAAAACCAGGTGTAGAGATTGTTACACCAAATCCAAAAACTTCTGGTGGCGCACGTTGGAACTATTTAGCGGCTTGGGCATGGGCAAAACATCAAAAAGGTGGAAATGACCAAACTGCACGTAACTTTGTAGCTCAAGTTTATCAACACACCAAAGTATTAGATTCTGGCGCTCGTGGTGCAACAACAACATTTGCTGAGCGTGGTATTGGTGATGTATTGCTTGCTTGGGAAAATGAAGCCTATCTCGCTGTTCGTGAGCAACCAGGAAAATTTGAAATTGTTACACCTTCTCTTTCAATTTTGGCTGAACCGCCTGTAGCGATTGTTGAGAAAAATGCAGCGAAAAAAGGCAACTTGACTATTGCCAAAGGCTACCTCAACTTCTTGTATTCACCATTAGGTCAGGAAATTGCTGCAAAAAATTACTATCGCCCTCGTAACGCGGCTGTTTTGAAGAAATATAGTAATGTTTTCAAACCATTAAAATTAGTTACGATTGATCAAGAATTTGGTGGCTGGAAGAAAGTTCAAAAAGCACATTTCGATAATGGCGGTATCTTCGATCAAATTGTGCAAAGCAATAATGCTAAGCGTTAAACAATTTTGAAGTTTTATTAAGGGAGCAACTATATGATTCATCATGTGATTGTACCAGGCGTTGGTGGTAGTGATGCAAATCACTGGCAATCTTGGCTTCAGCGTCGATTGAGTAGTAGCTCCCGTGTGGAACAAAATTGGAATGCCCCTATTTTATCGCAGTGGGTCAGACGCTGGGCTAGTGTTGTACAGAATATACATACACCCATTGAAATTATTGCCCATAGTTTTGGCTGCCTGACCAGCATTGCAGCACTTGCTCAGCATCCAGAGCTGGCAAGTAAAGTCTCTAAGTTAATTCTTGTTGCGCCTGCTAATCCCGCTCGTTTTAATGAGTCTGGATTGGCGCAAGGCAGCGAAAAAAACTTTCGATCTTATTTCGAGAGCCTAAAAATTCAAGTTCCAAGTTTAATGATAGTGAGTGAAAACGATCCATGGCTAGCTTTCGATGATGCACAACATTTAGCAAAACTATGGAACATTCCAACTGTGAATTTAGGGCAAGTCGGTCATATTAATGTGGCATCAGGTTTTGGCCCATTTCCAGAAATTCTCACTTATCTCAATACAGATTACGAACATTCTGTAAACGCTCGAATGCCACGATGTACCCATGTACTATCTCAGTAATCTTTCTTATCTTTCTATTTTGTATACCATTTTTCGTATTTGAGGTATTCACATGTCGCAGCGTAAGCGCGTGCTTCCAGGATTTGGATTGTCTTTGGGATTCACATTGCTTTATTTATCAGTAATCGTACTTATTCCATTATCTGCTGTTTTTATCAAGTCTTTTGGTATTGGTTGGTCGGGATTGTGGGACATTCTAAGCTCAGCGCGCATTTTAAAATCATTACAGTTAAGTTTTAGTGCAGCTTTATTGGCCGCACTAATTAATGTCGTTTTAGGCCTGTTAATTGCTTGGTGTCTTGTACGCTATAACTTTCCAGGGAAACGTATTGTTGATGCGCTTATAGATTTACCTTTTGCATTACCAACCGCGGTAGCAGGGATCGCCTTAACATCATTATATGCGCCAACAGGCTGGTTAGGACAATATTTAGAGCCCATTGGCATCAAAGTCGCCTATACCCCCATTGGTATTACACTTGCACTTATTTTTATTGGTTTGCCGTTTGTTGTTCGTACAGTACAACCCGTTTTAAGTGATTTAGAGACTGAGTTGGAAGAAGCTGCATCAGCGCTAGGTGCTAATCGCTGGCAAACAATTCGTCATGTTATCTTTCCAGTAACATTACCTGCTATTTTTACTGGTTTTGCTTTAGCTTTCGCCCGTGGTGTTGGTGAATATGGCTCTGTCATTTTCATTGCAGGGAACCAACCCTTTAAAACTGAAATTGCACCTTTAATGATTATTTCCCGTTTAGAGGAATATGATTATGCGGCAGCAACGACAATAGCGGTCATTATGTTACTCATCTCTTTTGTGATTTTATTTGTGATCAATCTTCTGCAAGCATGGGCAACACGTAGAACTGGGAGAACTGTATGAGCCTGATTTCTCAGCATGATTATGCTGCAAAATTACAATCTCGTGATGCAACACGCGAACCAGACTGGGTACGCTATCTATTGCTGACACTTGGATTATTGGTTTTTTTAGGATTACTCATTTTACCGTTAATCTTGGTTTTTGTAGAAGCTTTCAGACAAGGAATAGACGTTTATACCGATGCCTTAATCGACTCTGATACATTATCGGCAGTGAAATTAACCTTGGTTACAGCACTGATTGCCGTACCAATTAACGTTATTTTCGGTGTCGCTGCAGCATGGGTTGTCTCAAAATTTAACTTTAAAGGAAAATCAATCTTAACCACGATTATTGATATGCCTTTTTCAGTATCTCCCGTTATTGCTGGTTTGATGTTGGTTCTTATATTTGGAACACAAGGTTGGTTTGGTGAGTGGTTAATCGATCATAATTTAAAAATCTTATACTCTCCTCCTGCAATTATTTTAGCTACTGTATTTATTACCGTTCCGTTTGTTGCACGAGAGTTAATTCCACTTATGCAAGCACAAGGTACTGAAGAGGAAGAAGCCGCTATTTTATTGGGTGCGTCAGGCTGGCAAACTTTTTGGAAAATCACCCTGCCAAACATTAAATGGGGTCTGCTATACGGCATAATTTTATGTAATGCACGTGCTATGGGTGAATTTGGTGCTGTCTCTGTGGTATCGGGTCATATTCGTGGAGAAACAAATACATTACCGCTTCACGTTGAAATTCTCTATAACGAATACAGTTATAGTGCCGCATTTGCCGTCGCATCATTGTTGGCCTTCCTTGCCATCATTACATTAATTATTAAAACATGGGTTGAATTGCGTCAGGAAAAATTGAATGCGCAATTACAGAAATCGGAATAAATTCGGAGTATTGCCATGAGCATTCAAGTTAAAAATATTGACAAACACTTTGGGTCATTTCATGCACTCAATAACATCAGCCTAGATTTCCCTGAAGGCCAATTGGTGGCATTACTTGGACCGTCTGGATGTGGAAAAACAACTTTACTGCGCATTATTGCGGGGCTTGAAACTGCCGATGCAGGACAAGTCTTGCTAGAAGGACAAGATGCAACCCATACGCATGTTCGCGAACGTCAAGTTGGTTTTGTATTTCAGCATTATGCTTTATTCCGCCATATGACAGTATTTGACAATATTGCTTTTGGGCTACGCGTACGACCACGTGCAACCCGCCCTTCAGAAACTGAAATTAAGCAACGTGTTGAAAAATTACTTGACCTCGTTCAACTCGGTTTTCTGGCAGACCGTTATCCAGCACAACTCTCTGGCGGACAGCGTCAACGTATTGCGCTTGCCCGTGCGCTGGCTGTAGAACCACGCGTCTTATTACTCGATGAACCTTTCGGGGCATTAGATGCAAAAGTACGTAAAGAATTACGCCGCTGGTTGCGTCATTTACATGATGAACTGCATATTACTTCAATTTTTGTCACCCATGACCAAGAAGAAGCACTTGAAGTTGCAGACCAGATTGTAGTGATGAACAAAGGGAATATTGAACAAATTGGTTCCCCACGTGAAGTTTACGAACACCCAGAAACGCCTTTTGTATTTGACTTTCTTGGGCAAGCCAATCGCTTTGAAGCCGAAAACCAAAATGGCACTTTAATTGTTGGAAATGATCATTTAAGTATAACGCATGATCAACCACTCGGCTCCCTGATTGCTTTTGCTCGTCCCCATGAGTTAAAAGTGTTTCAGCAACCCATTGAAAACTCAATTCAAGCAACTTTTCTAAGAGAAGTTTGGGTCGCAGGAAAGGTATTTCTTGAACTTCAAGATCGTACTGGAAAAATCATTGAAGCGGTTCTAACTGCCGAACAAGCGAGAGAGCAACAACTTACTCCGAATCAACAGGTTTGGATTCAGGTCGAACAATTACACCTTTTCAAACATCCTGCGGCATAAGTTGATTTATACCGCAAAATAAACACTAGGCTGGTAAGAGAATTATGAATTTTCAGCAATTACGGATTATTCGAGAAACCGTACGACAAAATTTTAATTTAACGGAAGCTTCGGCAGCTTTATATACGTCGCAATCTGGCGTAAGTAAGCACATTAAGGATTTAGAAGACGAACTTGGCGTACAATTATTTATTCGCAAAGGAAAACGCTTACTTGGTTTAACTGAACCAGGCCAATCTTTGCTAGGAATTGTAGAGCGCATGTTGGTTGATGCCGATAATATTAAAAGGCTTGCTGATGATTTTAACAAAGTTGATGAAGGCACACTGACGATTGCGACAACCCATACGCAAGCACGTTATGTTCTCCCACCTATTGTCAATCTGTTTAAAAAAGAGTTTCCAAAAGTTCATCTTATTCTACAACAGGCCAGTCCTCATGAAATTGCAGATATGCTCTTACAAGGTGAAGCCGATATTGGCATTGCTACAGAGTCTTTAACAACAGAAGATAGCTTGGCAAGCGTACCTTATTATACTTGGCAACACAGTATTATTACCCCGCTAGAGCATCCTCTTAGCCAATTATCTAAAGTTGGATTGCAAGATTTAGCACAATATCCTGTCATTACTTATCATGGTGGTTTCACTGGACGATCTAAAATCGATCAGGCATTTGATGAAGCGAATATCGACGTTGATATTGTGATGTCTGCTTTAGATGCCGATGTCATAAAAACCTATGTTGAACTTGGCATGGGTGTCGGGATTATTAATGATGTTGCCTATGACAAAGATCGAGACTACCGTTTACAACAAGTTAAAACTGATATTTTTGGTTTAAATACAACTTGGATTGCGGTACGAAAAGGTCATTTATTACGCGGATATGGCTACGAGTTTATTTCACTGTGCTCTCCAGATGCAGATATAGAAGCCCTTAAAAAAGTCGCATATCCAGATTACTAATCCAGAATTGTATTAGTAATAACTTTCATCCCACGCTATTCATTGAGTACCGTGGGATTTTTTAATAATTGAAAAATGACAATAAAGCGTTTAATCTAATTAAATACACTTACTAAGATTAAGATAATAAACTGGATGGAAATATTCATGATATCTGACTTTAAAATTCATGTGATTGACGTACAAAATAAATTGCAAAATTATATTTGGCTGATTGAACATGTAGCCACTCGTCAAGTTGTCGTGATTGATCCAACCCAAGCGGATTTAGTGCAAAAATTTTGTGAAGACCACCAACTTACGATCGTACAGATCTGGTTAACCCATTGGCATAAAGATCATGTCGAAGGTGTGCCTGCACTACAGCGTGATTTCCCTCAAACTACAATTTATGGCCCCGAAGCAGAATCTGCTAAAATTCCATTTATGACACACCCACTTCGTCATGACGATCATTTTAACTTTCACAACCTAGACATTGAAATTATCTCTGTTCCAGGACATACGTTAGGTCATATCATTTTCTATATCGACACCATACAAAGCGTTTTTGTAGGTGATACATTGTTCGCGTTGGGCTGTGGACGGGTATCTGAAGGAACGTATGCGCAAATGTTCCATTCTGTGAATCGGATTGCAGCATTACCCTCACCAACAAAAATTTATTGTGCACATGAATATACTTTATCTAATGCCAAATTTGCATTACATGTTGAACCTGACAATTTAACCCTTATAGAACGGGCAAAACATATTGAAGATTTAAGATTATTAAATAAAATTACGCTTCCAACGACTGTAGAGCTTGAACTTGCAACAAATCCCTTTTTACGTGTTGAAACCATACAGGAATTTGAGCATCTACGTAAACTCAAAGATAATTTTTAAATCTGTATTTGCAAAGTAGCAAAATGAAAATATTGAAATAATATTTTACATTATTATTGATTTTGGAATTACATATTGAAACAGTATAACATGTACTTAATCGTCCAGTAGAAAGTGAGCTTTATTAAATAAGATACTGAATTATATTATCTTTTGTTAAAAACCATCGGCACTCTCTATCTTTAAGTTTTCATAACTTTACAAAGTTAAAACTTTTTTGCAGAAACTAATAAATCTTTATGTTTTCCCCCTTTAAAAATTTAATTGCCAGCCTTATAAATAAGATTAACAGTTATTTGTTTGTACATAAGGATGCGCCATGAAAAAAGTTGTTAAAGCTAAGAACCTCATAGCATTTCGTATTTGGTTAGAGAAATTGGGATATTCTGTTAAAAATCTTACCGACGGCAAAGGTTTTACTTTTAGTTTTAAAAAAGAATATGGTCTAGTCACTTGTGATTTATCAGGAAATACGCTGGCCATGCAACTGGGTGAAGAATTCGAGGATCATTTAAAAGCTTAAGTTAATCGCTGAAATTCGGTAGAACGAGAAAAATATAATTTTATCCAATATAGGATATTTCTAGGCTCACAAGATTGTGAGCCTATTTTTTAAGATTAAAGCAATACACTAAAACTGGTTAAAAAATAATTTTAATAAAAAAAAGAAAAGCCACTTTAAAAGTGGCTTTTCTAGTATTTGGCAGAGGATCAAGGACTCGAACCTTGACGAACGGTTTTGGAGACCGTCAT
>JASGGM010000040.1:0-14720 GCA_047605045.1 Acinetobacter sp.
GACGGCATACGTCATTTAGAAATGTAGCAAATGCTGTTTTAACAGAAGCATTTAGTTCATGACGGCATACGTCATTTAGAAATTGAATCACAGTATTCAGGGCGCATATGAATCGTTCATGACGGCATACGTCATTTAGAAAAAGTGATTGAATTATTGAAGCGATGGAAAGAGGTTCATGACGGCATACGTCATTTAGAAAAGTTTGCCAGAGAATCAAATTCAACAATTGTTGTTCATGACGACATACGTCATTTAGAAAATTTCTGTAAGGTTTGCTTTGTGTATTCACTGGATGTAAAAATTGACCAACATGATCATTGCCTAACTCCAGCTCCATATAAATGCAACCAATAACTTCAAAACTTTGTTGTATTTGTACGGATATAATAGGTGAATATCAAGGTGTTTTTACTGGATTAAAAAACGTGCAGTCAATTAATACAATTCAAAATGAAATAACGCTTTTACCTGAATTTATAGGTAAATATGTTATTGGCGTATTTATTGATGATAATGACTATCCACATTACAAATGTCTTGATGATACCTTCTGGTGTAATTGTATAGATAATAAAGAGTTTTCACATGAATCTACTTATCTGTATGAATTTGAAGATGAAATTGTTTAATCGTTAGATGTAGGTGTGTCTAAGAGTAAGAAATTTGGATTGGACTTGAATCTGAATTTGATTAAAGATACACTTCATGCAAGATCAAATGAAGTTTTAGACTTATATTCAAATATTTTAAAATGTGATGATAAAACAGATATATTATTATTTGAATATATTAATGAGTTAATTAAAAATGTGGGCATTGAGCGTTCCGTGGTGGGGGCTGATCTTTTTAATGTTTGTCATCTACTGGCCTTTGACATTAATTCTATCAATTGTTCTGGCAATATCAGGTCTGTGTACGCTGCACCGAAAATTGAAGATCGTTTTTTTAAGCAGTTCCGTTGTCCTCGCTGTTTTTGCCCTCATGGGAATGTTGGAAAGATTCCTCAAATGACGAACACGCCGAAGCGGACATAGAAATGGTAGAGCTGTTGATGAGGGATATGCTGCCGAGGTGAGCCGCCTTGAGAAGTGTGCGGAAAAATAGCTGACAGGATATATGGACATGTTCATGACGACATACGTCATTTAGAAAATAATATAATCAGCATTTGCAACATTAGCATTATTCATGACGACATATGTCATTTAGAAATTTTGGATTTAGAGACTGAAAAGCATTGATTGGTTGCCTAAAATAGACTATAGATGAAAGAGGGCAATTCAGGTTAAACCATGTTTATTCGACCATTGACGAAGATCGCTGTTATAACCGCCGTAGTGCTTGGGTATCTCGGGCCAAACGCTGTAGCTCATGAAGCTAAACATAACGATCTCGCTAAACGACTAAGCCACTTGGTCGAGGAATATACAGTACCTCATCGGGTTGACGATCAAACTGTTTTGCAGTCGGTCACCACCGATGGAAAATCTCTTATTTTTGTCTACACCTTCGATTCGATAGAGGGCCTTAATCCGAAACATATTGAACTGTCGGCAATAAATGTCCTTTGCTTGGATGACCAACTCGCCACAGAGATTGATGACGGAGCGACAATCTCTGTTCAGTATTACGATCTTGATGGCACGCTATTTATTGCAACGGATGTGACGCGCCAGACATGTGGAAGGTAGAGCAGGTCACATATGATGTCCCAATTTACACTTTTCGATGTATACATCGTGGTTCTTGGCGACTTCGGGTGGCCACTGACGCTGATTGGAACACTCCTAATGACGACATACGTTATTAAAAAAGCCACTCAAATTTGAGTGGCTTTCCTATAACAGCATCAAAAATTAATGACGTGCCGATTTATTTTCCTCAACGGGTTTTACAATCGGTGCTTTCACTAAAGGTTTTGGACGCTCAACTAAAGCCAGTGGTAAAATATCATCAATACTTTTCACGGCATTAATCTCTAAACCTTCCTTCACATTGTCAGGAATCTCAGATAAATCACGGATATTATCATGAGGAATAAAGACTAACTTAATACCACCACGATGAGCGGCCAGCAATTTCTCTTTCAAACCACCAATACGAAGTGCTTGACCACGTAAAGTTGTTTCGCCCGTCATTGCAATATCCGCACGAATTGGAATACCTGTAAAAGCTGACACAAGGGCAGTGGTCAGTGCTAAACCAGCAGATGGTCCATCTTTCGGAGTTGCACCTTCAGGTAAATGCACGTGAACATCTGTTTCTGCAAAAATAGAAGGCTCAATACCTAATGCATCTGCACGGGTGCGAACCACAGTCATTGCAGCCTTGATCGATTCTTGCATTACATCACCCAGAGAACCTGTTGTGATGAAATTACCTTTACCTTTCATTGTCGCAACTTCAATCGTAAGCAATTCACCACCAACGGATGTCCAGGCTAAACCATTAACACGACCAATTTGTGCTTCGTCTTCTGCAACACCATAATCAAACTTATGAGCACCTAAATATTCAGGTAAATTCTCAGAGTTGACATCAATATGCAGATTTTTTGCCTTTTTGCTTACCGCTTCTTTTACAACTTTACGAGCAATCTTGGAAACTTCACGTTCAAGACTACGCACACCTGCTTCACGCGTATAACGTTGAACGATATCACGAATGGCTTCTTCATGAACTGTCAATTCTTTAGTACGTAAACCATTGTCTTTTATTGCTTTCGGCACTAAATAACGAGAAGCAATATTCACTTTCTCATCTTCGGTATATCCAGGTAAGCGAATAACCTCCATACGGTCTAACAATGCTTCAGGAATATTCATACTATTGGCAGTACAAATAAACATCACTTCAGATAAATCTAAATCAAGATCCAAATAATGGTCATTAAACTTATTGTTTTGTGACGGATCGAGCACTTCAAGTAGGGCAGAAGCAGGGTCACCACGATAATCCTGTGCCATCTTGTCAATCTCATCAAGCAAGAACAACGGGTTTTTTACGCCAACCTTGCTTAGAGACTGTACAATTTTACCTGGCATAGCACCAATATATGTACGACGATGACCACGAATTTCCGCTTCATCACGTACGCCACCTAGAGCCATACGAATGAATTCACGACCCGTCGCTTTTGCAATAGATGCACCCAATGAAGTTTTACCAACCCCTGGAGGACCCACTAAGCATAAGATTGGACCACGCAATTTTTTCACACGAGATTGCACTGCAAGATACTCAACAATGCGCTCTTTCACTTCATCTAAACCATAATGGTCAGCGTCCAGAATTTCCTGAGCTTTCGGCAAATTAATGCTAACTTTGCTGGCTTTATTCCAAGGCGTATCCAGAATCACGTCAAGATAATTACGGACAACAGCAGCTTCACTCGAAGCAGGTTGCATGGCTTTTAACTTGCGAAACTCTGCTTCCGCTTTTTTACGCACGTGTTCAGGTAAATCGGCTTCAACTAAGCGTTTTTCAAGCTCAGCAACTTCATCCTCTGAACCACCATTCATATCGGAAAGTTCACGTTGAATAACTTTCATTTTTTCATTTAGAAAGTATTCGCGTTGATTTTTTTCCATTTGACGTTTTACATTGTCATGGAGGTTCTGCTCAATTTGTTGCTCTTCAGATTGTTGCAACAAATAGGTCATTAACGCATTGAGGTGCGATTCAAAATCATCTTTTTCCAAGAAATTTTGTTTAACATCAATGTTTAAAGGCACACGCGTTGCGACAAAGAATAAAAGCTGTAATATATCTTCAATTTTATTGGCAGCAGCAACCAACTCACGTGCATTCCGTAGTTTTGCCTCTGCATATTGTGTAAATAGTGCTTTTAACTCTTGCAACTGTTGTTCTTGCGCAACTTTGTCAAATGGAACGTGCATTGGACTGAGAGTATGCTCAGAAGTGAAATATTCTTCATGATCGATAATTTGATCAAGTTTTGCTCGGTGTAAGCCTTCAATTAAGACTTTAATGCAATTTTCATCATTTTCGTGGTTCACGACTTGGACAATTTTCGCCACAGTCCCATATTGATACAAATTATTTTGATCAATGTCTTCTGTTAACGAATCTTTTTGTGCAACCACAAAAACTAAATTGTCACTGCTACGCGCCACGTCTACCGCTTTGATTGATTTTTCACGACCTACAAACAGCGCAATTTGCATGTGTGGATAGACCACTACATCACGTAATGCCAAAAGTGGTAATTTGTTTGGAACAGAATGTTCTTGTGAACGTTCAGTATTTAAAATTTGTTCAGTCATGGGCACTCCTAATGAGTGACAACAGTGTTGCCATGAATTTTATAGTGATGGATTTTTTTAAAATTACAAGGGCGGGACAAATGAAAATCATAAAAAAGCGACAATTTGATTAAAAATACTGCAAGTCATCAATTAAAATACAATGAGATGTTCGGGCGTACATAAACCATGTAAAGGTTGATCCCATGTTTGGCGTGGCAAATGAGTATCTAGCAGCTGAAAAGAATGTGCCAGACCTAAGCGGAAAGGCCGCTGAGATGTTTGATGAAGGGTGCGGTCATAAAATCCTCCCCCCATTCCTAAGCGTGTACCTTGGCGATCACAAGCAAGTAAAGGCATGATGAGTAAATCTAAGTGTTGAACTGCTATACCACGTTGTTTTGGTTCATTCATACCCAGTCGATGTAAAGAAAAACGTTTTGCATGAAACTGATATTGACGAATCCGTACCCACAATAATCTGTTATTCATGGGGCAGATTCGGGGTAAGTAAACTGCTTTACCCAGTTTAAAACAGTATTGAATGATATGTTGTGTGGCGATTTCGCCAAACGCATCCAGATAAATACCGATATGATGGGCATATCTCAATTGTGGCATGCGAATAAGATGTGAAAGTACGGCCTGACAGGCCTGTTTTTGTTGGTAAGTACTTAAATTACGGCGTTGCTTGCGTAATTGTTGGCGCAATTGAGGTAATGCAGGCAGATTCATCGTGAAAAAACTGAATAAAGATCAGATTATCATTTTAACCTTTCGAACCGAATTGAAAAGAGGTTAGCTTCGAATCGGTTTCATGATTGAGTAGAAGACAACAAATAAAAATTTTAATCTTCATGATGTATTTCGTAGGTTGCATAGCGCGGAAAAATCGAAGATGGGGGAGTAAATTCAAAGAAAAGAATCAATTTTAAAGGATCGATAAAAAGTAGGCATAAAAAAACCAGCTTACGCTGGAATTTTATAGCACCATTTTAAGTTGTATAAAATGGTGCCCGGGGCCGGACTCGAACCGGCACGCCTTTGTGGGCGGGGGATTTTAAATCCCCTGTGTCTACCTATTTCACCACCCGGGCATGTGCGCAATCATAGTGGATCCAAAGCAGTAGCGCAAGATACCCTATTGATTAAATGAGGAAGTTTTAGACAAATAATAACGGACTTTAATTTGTTGACTGAATGAGGGTGTAATTTTCGTGAGTTTGGTTCCACTTTAACTGTAGCTTGGCAAGCTTTGGGACTTAGCTTGTATAATGCGAAGACAATGAAAATCTGAACGGGGTATGTGATAAGAGTTAGGTGGGCTTTAAAAATAAAGTCAATCTTTAAATTTTAGACATAAAAAAACCAGCTTTCGCTGGAATTTTATAGCACCATTTTAAGTTGTATAAAATGGTGCCCGGGGCCGGACTCGAACCGGCACGCCTTTGTGGGCGGGGGATTTTAAATCCCCTGTGTCTACCTATTTCACCACCCGGGCTTTACCAAGATTGGAGGCGGAGGTCGGAATCGAACCGGCGTACACGGAGTTGCAGTCCGCTGCATGACCACTCTGCCACCCCGCCATGTCTTGGTGAAGCACATATTAGCAACCTTTTGAAAAAAAACAATAGCTAATGCAGATGATATGTGCATAAAAGCAACATCCAAAATAAAAACACTCCCATAATCATGTATTATTCCTAAAATACACAACATCGCTTTGGGAGATTTATTGTGGCATTGGTTTTAGATGGAAAGGCACTTGCGAAGCAGATTGAAACTGACTTATTGGCGCGAGTAGAGGTTTTAAAGCAAAAATCAGGTCGTACCCCGATTCTTGCAACCATTTTGGTGGGTGATGATGGTGCTTCAGCGACCTATGTGCGTATGAAAGGTAATGCTTGTCGCCGTGTAGGAATGGATTCATTAAAAATTGAATTGCCACAAGAAACGACCACGGAACAATTGTTGGCTGAAATTGAAAAACTGAATGCCAATCCAGATGTTCACGGCATTTTATTGCAACATCCTGTGCCTGCACAAATCGATGAACGGGCTTGCTTTGATGCCATTGCATTGAATAAAGATGTGGATGGCGTCACGTGTTTGGGGTTTGGTCGTATGGCGATGGGCGAAGCTGCTTATGGCTCGGCAACACCAGCAGGAATCATGACAATTTTGCAGCAAAACAAGATTGAAATTGCTGGGAAACATGCCGTTGTTGTGGGGCGTTCGGCCATTTTAGGTAAACCTATGGCCATGATGTTACTACAAGCCAATGCGACAGTAACTATTTGCCATTCACGGACGCAAAATTTAGCTGAGCTTGTTAAACAAGCAGATATTGTTGTTGGTGCAGTAGGTAAAGCAGAATTAATTCAAAAAGATTGGATTAAGCAAGGTGCTGTTGTGGTTGATGCAGGTTTTCACCCACGTGACAATGGCGGTGTAGGCGATATTCAATTACAAGGAATTGAACAGATTGCATCAGCTTATACACCCGTACCAGGCGGTGTTGGCCCAATGACGATTACCACATTAATTCGTCAAACTGTTGAAGCTGCTGAAAAAGCTTTGGCTTAATTCAATGATTCATCTGCGCATATAGCAAGCATTAAACGACCAAATAATATGTTTGGTCGTATTTTCCTTACGTCGACATCAATGAGGCGAATGATGGCAAATGCGCTTGTTCCTGAACTGACCGTCTCTGATTGGCAGCATTCAAAACAATTCTATTGTGATATTTTAGGATTTCACTGTGAATATGAGCGTGTAGAAGAAGGCTTTTGTTATTTAAAACTAGGTGATGCTGAACTAATGATTGATCAGCTAGGTGTCGGACGGACTTTTGAGGATGGGCATCAACCCGTGCAATATCCTTTTGGCCGAGGATTGAATATACAAATCCAAGTTGCTGATTTGAATGTTATTTTAAGCTCACTCATCAAAAATGATATTCCATTCTTTCTTCCTGTTGAAGAGCGTTGGTATCGTGTCAATGATTGCGAAAGTGGCAATCGTCAGCTTGTTGTTGCAGACCCTGATGGTTATTTATTGCGATTTTTTCAGGATTTGGGAGTGCGCTCAGTTCCCCATGCTTGAAAAAATATGAATTTCAACATGAAAAACTACAAATTGACGTT
Source organism: Acinetobacter sp. (assembly GCA_047605045.1). GTDB lineage: Bacteria > Pseudomonadota > Gammaproteobacteria > Pseudomonadales > Moraxellaceae > Acinetobacter. The sequence goes on from JASGGM010000040.1 coordinate 7,418, forward strand.
CAATTTTATGATTAACAATGTTCAGAAACCTTTTAGACTACTCGAAGCGTTACATCAAATTATTCCGAATACCACATTACAAATTCAGCAATTACCACAAACGCCCATATCGTTATGGCTCATTCCTCCAGTTTTTCCTACCGAAAAAATGGATGACGATGTAATTCATCGTATTTGGCAGGATACGCCATATTGGATTTTTTGTTGGGCCTCTGGTTTAGCCATGGCGCAGTGGTTATTGGCTGAACCGCATCATGTCAGAAACAAAACGATTCTGGATTTTGGTGCAGGTTCGGGGGTGGTTGCAATCGCTGCCAAATTGGCAGGTGCAAAACGGGTAATCTGTTGCGATATCGACCCTATCAGTTTGGTGGCATGTCGTGAAAATGCAGCACTGAATGGTGTTGAATTAGAATATCTCAATGATTTGTATCAAGCTGAAAAGGTTGATGTATTACTTGCGGCAGATGTGCTGTATGACCAAGCCAATGCTTTTTTTCTAGATGATTTTCTCACTTTTGCCAATGAGGTGTGGGTGGCGGATAGTCGGGTTAGAAATTTTAATCATGAAAAATATGACAAATATAATGAAAAAAATGCAACGACTTGGCCTGATTTAGACGAGGCAAAAGAATTTAATACGGTCAGTTTTTATCGATCAAAACAGAATTGCATTTGAAGATGCTACTCATTGAGCATCTTCAAAATGTCATTTGTTATTATGAACAGCTATAGCGTACAACGGTGAGGGTGCTTGGGTGAGTTTGCAGCGCATTACGAAGTGCAACGGTATTGTCGTTACTTGTGCTGGAATTACTTAATCCAAAAGTTGCGTTGCTTTTACCCAACTGAACACCCGTTTTTTCTGGCTGATTGGCTGGGTTCGCGATTTCAGTGCTACTTAAAACAGCAATTTTATAATCACGATGAGCACCAAGTACTTTTTTGCATACGTTCTGCAATTTTGTGAGATTGGCTGAATTATTGGCATGAACAGCAAGGGTGTAGCTAATAATGGCATTATTTTCTGTTTTACTTTCAATTTGATAGCCTGAGTTCCCATTGTAAGCTTGTGGTAAGTTTTGACAGGCCATGAGCCCAGTACTTAACACGCCAAGCGCTAATAGTTTTAATGACATTTTCATGTAAATCTATCCTTTTATCAATTTCAGTCTAGTATGCCATAGCTCAGTAAAATAGGCATCTCTCTCGTATTGTTCTTTGCGGAGGATTTCTGCGTTACAACCGCAAATGATATTTTTATGAAAAGCTTTGTTTTAGTGAAATGGGCTTATAAATTTTAGCTAAAGTTGAAAAAATCGTGATTTTTTGAGCGAAATGTTACATTATCGCATTATTTTAGCGAACGCGACAAAGGAGGAGATGGCGATGGATCATGTTTATACGCCTGAAGAAAAACGTAAGCGAGTATTTGGGATTGTCGGAGCAGCATCAGGCAACCTGGTTGAATGGTTTGATTTTTATATTTATGCTGTATTTGCAGTCTATTTTCAGCATGCACTCACTGCACCAGATATGAACTCTACTGCAAAAGCGGTGTATGTTTGGGGCGTATTTGCGGCCAGTTTTTTTATGAGACCCGTGGGGAGCTGGTTCTTTGGCCGTATTGCAGACCGCTATGGGCGTAAACGTTCGATGGTTATTTCCATCTGTTTAATGGCGTTTAGTTCATTCTTATTTGCAGTTCTACCGACCTATGCTCAAGTTGGTATGGTCGCACCATTCTTATTGTTGCTGGTACGACTACTACAAGGCCTTTCAGTTGGTGGTGAGTATGGTGCTGTTGCGACGTATATGAGTGAAATTGCGCTCAAAGGCAAGCGCGGGTTTTATGCGTCATTTCAATATGTGACTTTATGTGGTGGTCAGCTTCTTGCGAGTCTACTCGGCGTGGTAATGCTTGGTTTCTTAACTGAAGAACAACTACAAGATGGTGCATGGCGTATTCCTTTTGTGATTGGTGGTATTACAGCATTATTGTCTTTGTTGGCACGAAGCAAACTTGAAGAAACCCTATCGCATCAAGATAGTGAATTAAAAGAATCAGGCACGCTAAAAGAGTTATTCCAAAAGCATTGGAAATCTTTTCTTTTGGTGGTGGGGTATACCTCTGCAGGATCGTTAACATTTTACATCATTACGGTCTATTCAAAAACATACATTACTGCGCTTGGCATTCCAGCAAAAACAGTTGGTTTAATGATGACAGTTGCATTATTTGCCTTAATGATTATGCAACCTGTGTTTGGTGCAATAGCCGATCGGATCGGGCGTCGTAAAGTGATGTTAATCTTTAGCTCATCACTGGCGATATTTATTTATCCTGTGATGGTAATTGCAATGGACAGTGTCAGCTATTCGCCAGTCTTGGTGACATTATTGCTGATCTTTTTAATGATGTTATTGAGTTTTTATACATCCATTAGCGGTTTAATTAAAGCTGAAATGTTCCCGCCACATGTGCGAGCATTAGGGGTTGGCTTCTCTTACGCTGTTGCTAATGCTATTTTTGGTGGTTCTGCACCAGCTGTTGCATTACAGTTTAAAAGTGCAGGGATTGAAAACACGTTCTTTGTCTATGTGATTGTGATGTTGGTGATCTGCTTCTTGTGTAGCTGGAAATTGCCAAAAGAACCTGAATATTTACATCATGATCATTAATTAATTTTAAAATACCATCAATTAAAAAAATCGGGCAATGATACATTGCCCGATTTTTTATTTGCATCATGATGATGGCATTATAACGAACTACAACAACCAGCAAGATGACTGAAGAAGTAACCTTGCCAATGTTTAGAGATCAATTATGCTGCATCAGATGCTTTTACCGCATTTAATAGTTCAGCTTGACGATCTTTCAATGCTTTAGGAAGACGTTCACCTAACTTGTTAAATAATTCCGTATGGCTCGCAATCTCTTGAAGTAATAAATCTTTATCTTGAGATGTCACTTTGTTGAAATCATCTTTCGAGAAGTCAAAGCCAGTCCAGTTAATATCTTCATATTCAGGTACAAAACCGATTGGTGTTTCAACCGCATTGGCACGACCTTCTACACGGTTGATAATCCATTCCAGTACGCGAGTATTTTGACCGAAACCAGGCCAAACAAAGTTACCTTCTTCATCGCGACGGAACCAGTTTACATTGAAAATTTTAGGTAGTTTATTGCCTGCAGATTCAGCTTTTGCACCTACAGTTTTACCAAGTTCTAACCAGTGATTAAAATAATCTGCCATGTTGTAACCCGCAAAAGGTAACATTGCAAATGGATCACGACGAACGACACCTTGCTGTCCCACAGCTGCGGCAGTGGTTTCAGAACCCATCGTTGCAGCTTTATAAACACCATCAACCCAATCAAAAGCTTCAGTGATTAAAGGAATGGTATCGGCACGACGACCACCAAAAATGAATGCAGAAATTGGAACACCTGCTGGATTTTCCCAATCAGCATCAATCGATGGGCATTGAGAAGCTGAAACTGTAAAACGTGAGTTAGGATGGGCTGCTTTTTCACCTGCAACGTGTGGTTGTCCCTTCCATGTTGTTAGGTTTGCAGGAGCTTCTTTGGTTAAACCTTCCCACCAGATTTGACCATCATCTGTAACTGCGACGTTGGTATAAATCACATCTTTATGCAATGTTGCGATACAGTTTGGATTGGTTTTGGTATTGGTACCCGGGGCTACACCAAAGAAACCTGCTTCAGGGTTAATGGCATACAACCGACCATCTTCACCTGGTTTAATCCAGGCAATATCATCACCCACAGTTTCAATTTTCCAGCCTTCGTAACCTACTGGTGGAATAAGCATTGCAAAGTTGGTCTTACCACATGCTGAAGGGAATGCGGCAGCAACGTAATGTTTTTCACCTTGAGGATTGGTGATGCCAAGAATCAACATGTGTTCAGCTAGCCAGCCTTGCTCACGACCCATTACAGATGCGATACGAAGTGCCAAGCATTTTTTACCCAAAAGCGCGTTGCCGCCATAACCTGAACCAAATGACCAAATTTCACGTGTTTCTGGGTAATGGACAATATATTTTTCAGCATTACATGGCCAAACGACGTCTTTTTGACCTTCAAGTAATGGTGCGCCAACTGAGTGAACACATGGTACAAATTCACCATCAGTGCCCAATACGTCGTAAACCGCTTTGCCCATACGTGCCATTTTTTTCATGCTGATTGCTACATAAGGGGAATCGGTAATCTCAATACCAATTTGAGCAATATGGCTGCCTAACGGTCCCATTGAGAAAGGTACAACGTACATGGTACGACCTTGCATACAACCATCAAATAAGCCATTTAATTTTTCACGCATAACGGCTGGGCTTTCCCAGTTATTGGTTGCGCCAGCATCTTCCTTATGGGTAGAGCAAATAAAAGTACGATCTTCAACACGAGCGACATCGGAAGGATCGGAATTTGCTAAATAAGAACCTGGGTGTTTTTCTTCATTCAGTTTTTGCATAGTGCCATTTGCAATCATCAAATCGATCAAGCGCTGATATTCTTCTTCGCTGCCATCACACCATTCAATTTTTGCTGGCTTCGTTAATTGAGCAATTTCTTCCACCCATGCAATAATTTTTGGGTGGCGAACAAATTCTGGTGCATTCACTTGGGTCATGTTGATGCCTTTTAATACAAAAAAAAAACACATCGCATTTTTAGTAAGTCTTCACTAAAATGGGAGTATGTCAAAAAAGTATCGCTATTAAAGCATAGTACAGTTTGAATTTTAAGATGTCTTAAAGATGTGTGGTAGGTTGTGTTACAGAGAGTTTTTATTTAAATCCAATAAAAAACATAAGTTTATTTTTATTATTTTATTGAAAAATATTAAAAATAAAATCATTTTTATTAAAAATAATTAATTAAATCAGTTTATTGTTGTTTAAGGTGAATGTTTTAATTTGTAATAGTGAGTAGTGTTGTTGTGTAGTAAATTTACATAAACCAAATGGTTTTGCAAATGTAAATTACACAAAATATAGAAAACAAGATGAGTATTCAGCATGACTCAACATTCAAAGCCACTTTCTATTGTTTATAATGAAAAATCAGGATTCCATGCGAAACATCAGGAAGATGTTTACGAACAATTAATGACTGTATTTACGGATCATGGTTTTGAAATACAGGTATTTGAGTTTGATCAGCAAACATCTATCGATGATGTAATGAAACAGATTATAGAAAGACATTCCTCTTTAGAGAATAAGGGTGTTGTTGTTGCCGCTGGTGGGGATGGAACATTAAATGCGGTCGCAAGTCACTTATTGTATAGCAACATTCCAATGGGAATCTTACCTTTGGGAACCTTTAATTACGTGGCAAGAGTACATCAAATTCCTTTGGATCTATTGGAAGCGGCATTGGTCATTGCTACAGGCGAAACTAAAAAAACACATGTAGCTAAATTGAATGATTATATTTATTTAAATAATGCCAGTTTAGGCTTATATCCATTATTTATCGAAAAAAGAGAACATTACAATCGTCTGTTAGGACGTTTAAAAATTCATGCCTATACGTCTGCATTGGATGTTTTACTCAGACAGCATCGTTCATTGAAACTTGAGGTTGTTGTGGATGGGTCACGCTATCCTGTCAAAACCCCAATGGTTTTTTTCGGTAATAATTCATTGCAATTGAAAGAAATGAACCTTCAGATTGCTCAATGTGCACGTGAAGGAAAATTAGCGGGAGTGGTTGTAGCAAAATCGGATAAATTAACCTTAATGAAATTACTGGTACAACTTTTAAAGGGGGAAATAGAACATGCAAAAGAGGTGTATCAATTTTCTGCTCATGAAGTGACAATTCACGCAAAAAATTGCCAAAGCTTTCATGCAGCAATTGATGGGGAAATTCGAGAAGTTCATATCCCTTTAAAATTGTCTGTTGAAAAAGAAGCATTAACATTGATGGTTCCCCATGTTACTGCATCTGTCTGATCTACACTTTGGTACCGAGCAAGAGGAATGTCTTGATGCGATCAGACAATTTTGTCGAATAAACCCGATAGAAGTGATTGCAGTGAGTGGTGATTTAACGCAACGTGCGCGATTCATGCAATTTTTTAGCTGTAAGAAATTCTTGGAAGAACTCAACATTCCTTATCTCGTGGTTCCTGGAAATCACGATATTCCTTTATATCAGGTGTGGCACAGGGTCATTAGCCCCTTTGCACGATACCAAACTTTTTTTGGTGCTTTGGAAGGTATACTGGAAACGGAACATTTTTATTTAATTGGGGTGAATAGCATTCGACGGCGTCATCATACCAAAGGGCATATTTCTTTGGCTCAAATTCAATATGTAGATGAATGCTTGCAACATGCACCACCGCATAAACTCAAAATTGTGGTTGTACATCAACCTTTTTATACGTCACCTGATGATCGTCATGGTGTTAAAGATTGTCCAGTCCTTGGAAAAATGGCATTACAAAGTTGGAGTAAGCAGGGGCTGGATGCGTTGTTACATGGGCATCTTCATCAATCGGCGGTATATGACTTAAACCAAATTTATCAGCTAGATAGAGGTCGACCTGTTTTAGATGTGCATGCAGGTACAGCGACATCATATCGTCTTCATCATGGCCAGCCGAACAGTTTTAATGTGATGCATATAAATGGTGACATTGAGCATTATCAGTTCAATCGAAGTCTTAAAAAATTCATAAAAGTCGATTAAAGTCACTTGATCGTATGAAAAAAATACAAAAATTAAATTTTTTTTGCACTTCGCCCTTGAAGCAATTTTTTCAATCCCCAAAACAATGACATCTTTAAATATTTTGGTGATGACTTTAAAAAAAGTATAAAGTTTTCATCAAACTTTAAAACAACTTAATCTGATGGAGTTTTCTATGAGCAATATTCGTCCATTACATGACCGTGTTGTGATTCGTCGTGTAGAAGAAGAAACCAAAACTGCTGGTGGTATTTTACTACCAGGTTCAGCAGCAGAAAAACCGTCTCAAGGTGAAGTAATTGCTGTAGGTAATGGTCAAATTACAGACAATGGCGTACGCGCTTTAGATGTAAAAGTAGGCGATAAAGTATTATTTGGTACTTATGCTGGCACAACTGTAAAAGTTGGCGGTGAAGAATTATTGATCATGAAAGAGTCTGATATCTTAGCTGTATTGGAAGGCTAATTGCATCAGTATTGGTAATCAGATCGAGTATTTAATTTAAAGGACTTGGAGTAAATCATGTCAGCTAAAGACGTAAAATTTGGTGATTCAGCACGTTC
>JASGGM010000041.1:0-14203 GCA_047605045.1 Acinetobacter sp.
TTGAATGCTTTTAGCTCATTAAATCAGAGTCTGACACAACATTTCATTAAGTATGAGTCTGGAAAAATAGCGCAACAGCAAGTCCATTTACAAGTTCATCAGCTTGATCAAGATCGTATCAAGATTGAAGGTATTGCTTATCGAAGTCCCAATAATGCCACGGAACGCCAAACACTTTCTTTTATGGCATATCGTAATTCAGAGAATAAAAATGAAGTCGTGAATAATGAAACGTCTTGTAAATATCAGTTTAATTTTCAAAAAGCTATTTTGACTGTGACACTTCTTAAAGATCAACCTAAGAAATTCTGTGACCGATTTGTCGGTATTTACCAACTTTATGATTAAATTAGGATAAATCGTTTTTTTGTTGAGATGCTAAAATTAATTCAGCCAAGGCTAAATCATCGGGATATGTAATTTTAATATTATCCGCACGACCTGCAACAACAATCACTTTTTCTTGAACAAACTCTAAAGCACTGGCTTCATCAGTAATGGTTACATTGGCGGCTAATGCCGTTTCAATCGCAAATTTCAGTGTCCCCAATTTTGCCAATTGTGGCGTTTGTGCTTGCCATAGATTGTCACGATTCACCGTATGCTCAATTATTTGACCGTTCGGAACTTTTTTTAATGTATCTCTAACAGGCGTTGCTAAAATTGCTGAACATTGTAAAGCGAATGCCTGCTCGACTAAATGATTTAAAGATTCTGCTGTCACACATGGGCGAGCTGCATCATGTACTAAAACGTAGTCATTTTCATCGGCAATTTGACTTAGATATCGCAGTGCATTTAATACAGAATCTACGCGCTCCACACCGCCCTCACAGAAATGTGCCCGCTCGGGGTGAACAAAACTTAATGATTGAACAAAATCATCATCTTTCTGTACAACAAGAACATAGCCCTGTAAAGGTAATACGTTCAATCGCTCAAGACTGTGTTGCAATACTGTCTGATGAGCAATCATTTGATATTGCTTCAGTTTTTTTTGGGAGAAACGCTGTCCAGAACCAGCAGCTGGGACAATAGCCCAAATTTTAGCGGAGGTCTGGACTGTCTTCATCTTCGTTATTACGTAAATCTTTTTTACCGTTTGGATCGATATAGGTCGATTGATATTGAGTACTAATCGTGCTCATTTGCACAAAAGTTTCATGTGGCTTAATTAAACCTAAATCTAACCGTGCATGTTCTTCAATTGCTTCAGCACCATTTTTTAGGTCATAAACTTCCGCACCTAAAATACGATTGCGTTCTTTTAATTCATTATTCACATCGGCCTGTTGCTGGATTTGTTGCATTAGTTTTTGATGATCATAATAACCACCTTCACCATACCAGAACATATACTGGAAGCCTGCGATTAAAATAATCGCAAGCCCCAAAATGACACGACTGGAAAAAGAGTCAAAGACTTCTTTCAAATAATTCAGCATTTAAATTAATTTAAACCTTTGAATTCGGCCTTGCCTCGATAAGCTGCCTGAGTCAACTCTTCAATACGAAGCAATTGGTTATACTTCGACACACGATCCGAACGACATAATGAACCTGTCTTGATTTGACCAGCAGCAGTACCCACGGCAAGGTCCGCAATCGTTGAATCTTCTGTTTCACCAGAGCGATGTGAAATTACAGTGCTATAACCATTGGCTTTCGCAAGATAAATCGCATCTAAGGTTTCTGTCAGCGTACCAATTTGGTTATATTTGATTAGAATAGAATTACCAACTTTCTCATCAATACCACGTTGTAAAATTTTCGGATTAGTAACGAATAAATCATCGCCAACCAATTGAATTTTATCGCCAAGAATTGAAGTTAAGTAACTCCAACCTTCCCAATCAGACTCATCCAAACCATCTTCAATTGAAATAATTGGATACTGCTTGACTAAACCTGCAAGATAGTCGGCAAATTGGTTGCTCGTAAATGCTTTATTGCCTTCACCTGCCAAAATGTATTGGCCATCTTTATAGAACTCAGAAGATGCACAGTCTAATGCCAGCATAATGTCTGAACCAGCTTTATAACCCGTTTGCTCAATGGCTTGCAAGATCACTGTAATTGCTTCTTCATTTGAACGAAGATTTGGTGCAAAACCACCTTCATCACCAACAGCAGTATTTAAGCCCTGCTTTTTCAATACCGATTTTAAAGCATGGAAAATTTCCGCACCTGCACGAAGCGATTCAGCAAATGATGTAAAGCCAACAGGCTCAATCATAAACTCCTGAATATCAACCGTGTTATCTGCATGTGCACCACCGTTCAAGATATTCATCATCGGTACTGGCATGGTTAATGTTTGCTGACCACGTAAGTTCGCAATATATTGGAATAAAGGAAGTTTTTGTTCAGTTGCTGCTGCGCGCGCTGCTGCCAAAGACACTGCTAAAGTTGCATTTGCACCTAGCTTTGCTTTGTTTTCAGTCGCATCCAGTGCAATCATCTTGTCATCTAATGCTTTTTGTTCAAAAACACTTTCACCCAATAACAGTTCACGAATATCCTGATTGACGTTTTGAACTGCCTGACGTACACCTTTACCAAGGTAACGTGATTTGTCTCCATCACGCAATTCTAATGCTTCACGAGAGCCCGTTGAAGCGCCAGAGGGCGCACATGACCGACCTACAACACCTGACGCTAAAGTTACATCCGCTTCGATAGTCGGATTACCGCGAGAGTCCAAAATTTCGCGTGCACGAATGTCAACAATTTGGCTCATGAACAATTCCTCTGTTAATTGAGTGATCTGATGCTATTCAGTGCATCAGTGTGTGTCTAATGTTTTAAATCCTTTCACCAATGTGTCGAGTTCTTTCAACTGTGCCAAGAATGGTTCAAGTTGAGACAAACGCAATGCACATGGGCCATCACATTTTGCAACGTCTGGATTTGGATGTGCTTCCAAAAACAATCCTGCCAGTCCTGTTGCCATACCTGCTCGTGCTAAAGTCGTAATTTGCGCACGACGACCACCAGCTGAATCTTCACGTCCACCTGGAGTTTGCAACGCATGAGTAACGTCAAAGAATACAGGTACATTCATTTCTTTCATGGTGTCAAAGCCTAGCATATCCACCACGAGGTTATTGTAACCAAATGCAGAACCACGCTCGCATAAAATGAGCTTGTCATTTCCTGCTTCTAAACACTTATGCAGAATATGATTCATTTCACGAGGGGATAAAAACTGTGCTTTTTTAATGTTGATAATGGCATCTGTTTTTGCCATTGCCTCAACCAAATCGGTCTGACGACTTAAAAAAGCAGGCAGCTGAATAATATCCGCCACCTCAGCAACTGGTGCTGCCTGATATGGTTCATGGACATCGGTAATAATCGGTACATTGAATTGTTTTTTGATTTCAGCTAACCACTCAATCCCTTTTTCCAGACCTGGACCACGAAAAGAGTGCAAACTAGAACGGTTGGCTTTATCAAAACTGGCTTTAAACACATAGGGAATATTTAAGCGCTTACAAATATCGATATAGGTCTCAGCAATTTCAAATGCAAGGTCTTTCGATTCAAGTACATTCATGCCGCCGAATAATACAAATGGCAAATGATTTGCCATTTGTATATCGCCTAAACGTACAATTTCTTGTGCTTTTAATTGTGACATTCAAACTTTCCTAAAATAGGGATTAACCTTGCTTCACTTTCTGGTACTGTTTTTTAGCAGCATCAATAAAGCCTGCAAATAATGGATGACCATCTCGCGGAGAACTTGTGAATTCTGGATGGAACTGAACCGCAATAAACCATGAATGTGTTGGAATTTCAACTGTTTCAACCAAATGTTGTACAGAAGAATAACCAGAAACTTTCAAACCTGCTGCTTCAAGAGGCTGAATAAAACGATCATTCATTTCATAACGATGACGATGACGCTCGGTAATTTCAGCTTTGCCATACACTTCACGTGTTTTAGTGCCTGCAACCAATTCAGATTTTTGTGCCCCTAAACGCATGGTACCGCCCAAATCTGACTCTAAACTACGTTGTTGTAATTCACCACGTTCATCCAGCCATTCTGTAATCAAACCAATGACTGGTGATTTGGTTAAACGGTTAAACTCGGTTGACGTCGCATCTGCAAAACCAGCAACATGACGCGCATATTCAATGACAGCCAACTGCATTCCCAGACAAATTCCCAAAAATGGAATGTCATTTTCACGCGCAAACTGAATAGCTTTCATTTTACCTTCAGTACCACGCTCACCAAAGCCACCAGGTACCAAAATTGCATCGGCAGATTCAAGAATACTCACATCTTGAGATTCTAAAGCTTCCGCATCGACATAATTGATTTGCACTTTGACACGGTTTTGAATACCCGCATGCAATAACGCCTCATTTACTGATTTATAGGCATCTGGAAGCTCAACATATTTACCCACCATCGCAACACGAACTGTGTATTCAGGGTTTAATAATGCTTCACAAACATGATCCCAGTCAGACAAGTCTGCTTCTGGTAAATCTTGATAGCCAAAGCGTTCACAAATTAAATCATCAACATTTTGTTCATAGAAATTACGAGGAATCTCGTAAATGGTTTTAGCATCTTTACATACCACAACCGCACGCGCTTCAACGTTAGTAAACAGCGCAATTTTGCGTCTGGTGTCTGCATCGACATCATGTTCGGTACGACAGATTAAGATATCTGGCTGAATACCAATGGACAGCAACTCTTTCACTGAATGTTGTGTTGGTTTGGTTTTAAGCTCGGCTGCAGATTTGATGTATGGCAAGAGTGTCAAATGCATCAACATACTACGTTTATGGCCCAACTCTACCAACAATTGGCGAACAGATTCCATAAATGGTAGCGATTCGATATCCCCCACTGTGCCACCGATTTCTACAATTGCAACGTCGTAGCCTTCGCCTGCACGAAGTACACGTTCTTTAATATTATCGGTAATATGTGGAATAACTTGTACTGTGCCACCTAAGTAATCACCACGACGTTCTTTATTTAATACGTCTTGATAAACACGACCACTGGTGAAATTGTTGAGCTTAGTCATTTTGGCACGACGTAAGAAACGTTCGTAATAACCCAAATCTAAGTCTGTTTCGGCGCCATCTTCTGTTACGAAAACTTCGCCGTGTTGGAATGGGCTCATTGTGCCTGGATCGACATTAATGTATGGATCCATTTTGACCATGGTTACTTTTAAACCACGAGCTTCTAAAAGTGCAGCAACTGAAGCAGCTGAAATACCTTTACCAAGTGATGATACAACACCACCAGTAACGAAAATAAAATGGGTCATTCGGTTTCTCGTACAATCAAGCCTAAATCGGCATGCAATGCTGGACAATTTTACTGTACCTTGCCCTCATAAAGCAAAGTCATTCCACATCTATTCACACATCATGAAACAATTGTCTATTTTATCACCAATTTTAGTATATTTTAGTGACATAACAGAACATTCGACAATTCATTTTTATTGCTATAATAAGAACTGTCTTTAATCAAATCGAATCGTTATTCAATGATGAACAAAAAAATACTCATTTGTGGTGCAATTGCACTTGGTCTGTTTTTAGCTGCATGTTCGAAAAAAGATGACGCGAACCAGTCGGGGGAGCAACAAGCCCAATCTGAAACGAATGCTAGTGTAGCTTCTGAACAATTCCACCCACTTGATGCATCTGAAACTCAAGAGCAACCATCCGCGCCTGTTGCCCAACCTGTTCAGCCTGCACCGAAGGTTGAAATACACCGTGAAGAAACCGAGCATACAACAACTGAAATTCGTCGTAGACCAAAAACTGAAGAGCCTGCTGAAACTGAAAATACAGAATCTAGTTCTCGCAATACAGAAACCGATGACAGCAATACATCTGCTAGCCATGTCACACCTAAAAAAGAGTCTAAAGCTAAAGACTCTACAGCGAACGAATCGACCAAAAATTCATCTGGAAAATTAACTGAAGATGATGCTGTAGCAGCAGCCATTGCAGCAGCAACGCCAGCGCTGAAAGAGTAAGAGTGATTTTTTTAATTTAAACCCGACTGCATTTCATCTGGCACTCGGGTTTATTTTAATTCAATAGGTTTGAATTTTAAATTGTGGCTGCCAATTCAGCGCCTTGTCGAATGGCTCTTTTTGCATCGAGTTCACCTGCTTCTTTAGCACCACCAATCAAATAGACAGACTTTCTCGCTGTTTTTAATTCATCGTGCATTGCCGTATAAGGTTCTTGACCTGCACAAATCACCACATGATCCACTGCAAGTAACTGGGTTTGGCCTGTTACTTGAATATGTAATCCAGCATCATCTATTTTTAGATATTCCACACCCGCCAACATGTGTACATGCCGATGTTTTAATCCTGTCCGATGTATCCAACCCGTGGTTTTACCCAAGTTCGCGCCAACAGCACTATTTTTACGTTGCAACAGGTAAATCTCTCTAGCACTTTCAGGTTGAACAGGTATTTTCAAGCCACTCGCCTGAGTGTAGTGAGGATCAATCCCCCATTCATCATAAAATTTTTGTGGTTCAATTGGTGCGCTTACATCGGTATGACTTAAGTATTCTGCGGTATCAAAACCAATTCCGCCAGCGCCAATAATGGCAACCCGCGCCCCTACTAATTTATGGTCTCGCAGTACATCCAAATAACTCAGCACTTTAGGATGATCAATCCCCTCAATTTGTAATTGGCGTGGCATTACACCTGTCGCAATTACAATTTCATCGTATTCATTGTTAATTAATTCTTCTGCACTTACACGATGTTTAAGCCGTAATTTGATATTGGGTTGTAATTCAATTTGTCGTTTAAAATAACGTAAGGTTTCATAGAATTCTTCTTTACCGGGAATCGTTTTAGCAATATTAAATTGCCCACCAATTTCTGCATTGGCATCAAATAAATCAACCCGATGACCACGTTGCGCTGCACGAATCGCAAAACTTAAACCCGCGGGGCCAGCGCCAACAACAGCAATCGTTTTACTGTTTTTCGTCGGTACAAAAATGAGTTCTGTTTCCCGACAAGCTTGTGGATTTACCAAACACGATGCGGTTTTCATCATAAAGATATGATCTAAACAAGCCTGATTGCATGCAATACAAGTGTTGATTTCATCTGCTCGTCCCTGTTCAGCTTTTAACATGAACTCAGGATCGGCCAACATTGGTCTTGCCATCGACACCAGATCGGCTTGTCCTTTTGCAAGAATTGCTTCTGCAACTTCTGGTGTATTAATACGATTTGACGTAATGAGCGGAACCGATACATGCGCTTTTAATTTTTCTGTCACCCATGTAAATGCGGCACGGGGAACTTTTGTTGCAATGGTTGGAATTCTGGCTTCATGCCATCCAATTCCTGTATTTAAAATCGTCACCCCTGCATGCTGCATGGCTTGTGCCAATTGTATAATTTCATCAAATGTTGAACCACCTTCCACTAAATCGAGCATCGAAAGCCGATAGATGATAATGAAGTTTTCTCCCACAGCCTGACGTGTCTGACTTACGATGTCCAAGGCAAATCGAATACGATTTTCATACTGTCCTCCCCATTGGTCTTGGCGATGATTGGTTCGAACTGCAATAAACTCATTAATTAAATAGCCTTCCGATCCCATAATCTCTACGCCATCATAACCTGCACGCTGCGCCAATTTTGCACAACTCACAAAATCAGAGATTGTTTTTAAAATCTCCTCATGACTGAGCTGATGGGGCTTTACAGGATTAATCGGAGCTTGTATCGCTGAAGGCGCAACATTTCGCGCTTGATATGAATAACGTCCTGTATGCAAAATTTGCATTGCAATCTTGCCACCTGCATCATGCACTGCCTGAGTAATAATTTGATGATGTTCAACATCTTTTTGATCCGCTAGCATTGCTGAGCCTTGAAAAGTAACGCCATCCTGATTTGGCGAAATCCCCCCCGTCACAATCAGCCCAACACCACCTTTAGCCCTTGCAGCATAAAAAGCAGCCATTCTTTCAGCACCATTTTCCGCCTCTTCCAGCCCAACATGCATTGAGCCCATAACCACACGATTTTTAAGCTGTGTAAAGCCTAAATCGAGTGGTCGAAATAAATGTGGGTAAGTAGTCATACGAACTCCTTGCTGGCTAAATGCTTTCGTAAAAAATGAATCCGCTCTTTTCTAGTTATAATAAAGCGCACATACTGATGCAACACTTCTATTCGTCTGAACAGTCACACTTTGCCAAGGGCAATCAATATCGTAAATTCACCCTATACTTCTATTTTTCAAGATTTAGAACTATTTCAAAAAACCTATTAACTTATAGCAAGTTACTCGATCATTTAAACATATTAAAATTATGCAAAAATGACAAAAAAACAAGAATTAAATCACGACAATTTCTTCATTTTTATTGCAAATATCTTTTATTTTTAGCGTAAAACTGGCTTAATATGCGGCTTTAATTTTTTTAGCATGATTCATGTTATGTGCAAATATCACATAATCTTAAACGAAACAGCAGACGAGTAATTCACTAAAAATCACTTAATTAATAGTGTTTTATAAGCCGAACTATCTGCTATTTATAGTTTAATGGAATGATTTAAATGAAACATTGATAAAGGATGAATCTGTTATGAACTTCGCCAACCCGACAGTGGTTACTTTTGTATTGTACATTGCAGCCATGGTTTGCATTGGTCTATACGCCTACAAAGCCACCACAAATGTCTCAGATTATATTTTAGGTGGAAGAAGCCTTGGTAGTTTCGTCACTGCACTATCTGCTGGCGCTTCAGATATGAGTGGTTGGCTATTAATGGGTTTACCTGGTGCAATTTACTTAAGTGGATTATCTGAAGCGTGGATTGCGATTGGCTTAACTTTAGGGGCATGGCTCAACTGGTTATTTGTCGCGGGACGTTTGCGTGTACATACCGAAGTGCAATTTAACGCATTAACATTACCAGATTATTTCACTAATCGGTTTGATGATCAAAAACGTATTTTACGTATTGGTTCTGCATTAATTATTCTCATCTTTTTTTCTATTTATTGTGCTTCAGGTATGGTTGCTGGCGCACGTTTATTTGAAACCATTTTTCATATGGACTACACCACTGCATTATGGTTAAGTGCAATTGCAACCATTAGTTATGTGTGTATCGGCGGCTTTCTTGCTATTAGCTGGACAGACACGTTTCAAGCAGCCATGATGCTGTTTGCATTGTTTTTAACTCCTGTATTTACTTATCTGGCTGTCACTGGCGATCAGCAACAATTTACCGCACTGATTGACGCTGCACGCCCACATGCATTTGATATGTTTAGCAATGTTTCCATTATTGCCATTATTTCATCTATGGCATGGGGATTGGGTTATTTTGGTCAACCACATATTCTAGTGCGCTTCATGGCTGCCGACTCGGTAAAATCCATTCCTGCTGCACGACGTATTGGTATGGCATGGATGATTTTGTGCTTGGTTGGTGCGGTAGGTGCAGGATTTTTTGGTATTGCTTATTTCAAAGCTCATCCAGAACTTGCTGGACATGTTAATCAGAACTCCGAATTAGTTTTTATGGAATTGACTCAACTGCTATTTAATCCATGGATTGCTGGTTTAGTGATGGCAGGTATTTTATCTGCAATCATGAGTACACTGAGTTGCCAACTTTTAGTCTGTTCAAGCACATTAACCGAAGATTTCTATAAAGCATTTTTACGTAAAAATGCCTCTCAAAAAGAATTGGTTTGGGTTGGTCGTGCCATGGTACTTGCCATTTCCGTGTTTGCGATTGTCTTGGCAAGTAACCCTGAGAGTAAAGTGCTCGGTTTAGTGTCTTATGCATGGGCAGGTTTTGGTGCTGCATTTGGCCCACTCATTATTCTTTCATTATTCTGGAAACGTATGACCTTAAGAGCAGCCATTGTCGGAATGATGATTGGTGCTGTCACCGTGATTGTATGGAAGAATTTATTTGCATCGACAGGTCTGTATGAAATTGTGCCAGGCTTTATTTTGTCAACATTGTGTATTGTACTCATTAGTTTATTCGATAAAAAACCTGAACAAGATGTAATTGACCGTTTTGAAGATGCGGATAGACGCTATCACGCCAAACAATAAAAATCTGATTTATTAATTTAAACAGCATCTTATATTTTTAGTGCAATCATTAAAATAAGATGCTGTTTTTTTATATCTACACAAACCTAAAAATATTATGTAAACACCCAGTTTAGCTACTATTTTATTCATGCACTTTTAATTAGAATGCACGAAATATCTTCCCCTGACTTTTTAGTGAAATTCGCTATGAGCAAAAACTTTGCAACATGGACAGGCTTTGCCGCGATTGTAATGTGGGCATCTGTTATCGGACTTCTCAAAAAAGTCAGTTTGGATTTAGGGCCATCCCTCAGCGTTGCTGTGGTCTACACACTCAGCACACTGATTTTGCTCGCTATTTTCAAGTTACCCAATTTCCGACTGATCTCAAAAAAGTACCTTATTTTAAGTAGTTTGCTTTTTGTTGCCTTTGAAATTTGCTTCTCATTTGCAATTTCACAGACCCAGTCTGCACAGCAGGCCATTGAAGTTGGCATCGTCAATTATTTGTGGCCAAGTTTTACTGTTATTGCACTGGTTTTATTTAAAGAACTTAAATTTCACTATTTACTTTTAGTGGGTTTAATTATTGCTTTAAGCGGTATTGTTTATATTCAAAGTGGCAATGGCGAAATGAATCTCAATCATATTATTGGAAATCTAAAATCTAATCCTTTAAGTTACTTTCTGGCTTTCATTGGTGCAATTATTTGGTCGCTGTACTGTATCGTAACCAAAAAATTAAGCAATGGTCACAACCCTATTAGTTTTTTCTTTATATTAATTTCAATCACACTCTGGTTTGAAATTTATTTTAATCATCGTTTTACAGTATCCCATTTTGACATTTATACGGTCATTTATATTGTTCTGGCAGCAAGTGTTGTTGGACTGGGTTATGCAGCATGGAATATTGGCATTATTCACGGCAATATCAGTTTACTGGTGGTCGCATCCTACTTCTCTCCTATTATTTCATCCGTAATGTCCATGATTATTTTACAAACCACACTATCAACCACTTTTTGGCAAGGCACGGCGTTGGTTACATTCGGTTCATTACTCTGCTGGGTTACCACAAATTGGTCTGTTTTACAGCCGAATGTAATGAAAATCTTCAAGCAGATCAAACACATTAAAATGCCTCACTTACCTAAGTTTAGATAAGTGGGCGTTTTAAACTTTAGAGCTTGATTTTAAACTTTAGAGCTTGGTGTTAATTTTAAGTAGCATACTTTCTTTCACCACTTGCATAACAGGATAGCTCCGTGTTTCTTTGACAGCAGGCAATTGCCAAAGTACTTGCCCTGCTATCCGTCGAAATTCTTCCATATTCTTACTTCTAATTTTAACCAGAAAATCAAAACCACCACTGGTCATATGACACTCAATAATCTCTGGATAATGTTGTACGGCTTCAACAAAATCGTCCAATGCATGCGGTGTCGTTTTGTCTAAAAGAATTTCAACAAAAACTAAAAAACTGGTATTCAGCCGATCTGGATTTAAGTGTGCATGATAGCCTAAAATAAAATTCTCTTTGTTTAATTTTTGCACACGCGCAATGACTGCCGTGGGTGATAAATTGACTGCTTCAGCCAATTTAATATTGGAAATTCGACCATCCTTTTGTAGAAGATCTAAAATTTTTAGGTCTATACGATCTAAATGAAATCCTGTGTCCGCCATATGAATTATTCCCTAAAAATAGTTTGTTTTATAGTGAGTTATTCACCCCATATTTTGTGATTATAGTTTTTATTAAACCTATTTATCAATCACGGAACGTTTGAGGATATTATCATGACCGATCCGACTACAACAGTAAATTCTGCTGCTCTATCTACTGATATCACTACGTTTCGACCAAAAAATGCATTTGAGCAACAAATCAATGCAGCTTGGCGACGTTCCGAACCTGAAGCCGTTCAAACTTTATTAAAATTTGCACGTTTACCCTTAGGTACCGAAAAAGATATCTATGATCTCGCCTACCGCTTATCTGGCACATTACGACATCGTAAAACTTCGGCAGGTAAAGCAGGGATTGTCCAAGGCCTACTACAAGAATTTTCTTTATCTTCACATGAAGGGATTGCTTTAATGTGTTTGGCTGAAGCTTTATTGCGTATTCCAGATGCTGCAACACGGGATTTATTAATTAAAGATAAAATTAATCAGGGAAATTGGAAAGAACATGTTGGTCACAGCAATTTGATGTTTGTGAATGCTGCAGCATGGGGGCTCATGTTGACGGGTAAAATGATGGAAACGCCAAGTCAACGTAATTTATCTAGCTTGCTGACTTCTCTATTGGCACGTGGTGGACGTGGGATTATTCGTAAAGCTGTAGATGCTGCTATGCGAATGATGGGTGAACAGTTTGTGACGGGTGAAACCATTGAAGAGGCACTCCATCATGCGAGGGCGTTAGAAAAAAAAGGATTTCTCTATTCATACGACATGCTGGGTGAAGCAGCCTTTACCGATGAAGATGCCAAACGTTATATGCAGGATTATATTTCTGCAATACATGCGATTGGTCAAGCCACAGCAGATAAGGATGTCTATTCAGGTGCAGGCATTTCCATTAAATTATCTGCTATTCATTCACGTTACCAACGCTCACAAGCTGACCGTGTGCACAGTGAATTATATAACCGCACACTAGAGTTGGCACGACTCGCCAAGCATTACAATATTGGTTTCAATATCGATGCCGAAGAAACAGAGCGTCTGGAACTGTCTTTAGAGCTCTTGGAACGTTTGTGCTTTGAACCTGATCTGGCCGACTGGAAAGGCATTGGTTTTGTTATTCAAGCCTATCAAAAACGCTGTTTTTATGTAGTTGACTATATTATTGATCTAGCCAAACGTAGCCAAAAACGCTTAATGATTCGTTTGGTCAAAGGTGCATACTGGGACAGTGAAATTAAAAAAGCACAAGTTGATGGTATGGAAAATTACCCTGTATTTACTCGTAAAGTTCATACCGATTTGTCTTACATTGCCTGTGCCAAAAAATTACTGGCAGAACCTGATTTCATTTACCCACAATTTGCCACACATAATGCACAAACACTGGCAACAATCTACTACCTCGCCAATCCAAGTCAATATTATGCTGGGCAATATGAATTTCAGTGTCTACATGGTATGGGAGAACCATTGTATGAACATGTTGTTGGTCATAAAACAAATGAACAACTTGGTGTTCCTTGCCGAATTTATGCCCCCGTGGGTAACCATGAAACATTACTGGCATATTTGGTTCGCCGTTTATTGGAAAATGGTGCAAATACCTCTTTTGTCAATCGCATTGCAGATCAACAACTTAAAATTGAAGATCTAATTCAGTCACCTATGCAAAGTCTTGTACATAGTGAGACACAAGGCGAAAAAATTGGTCTAAAACATGCAGCTATTCCCTACCCTAAAAACTTATATAGCTTAGAACGTATCAATTCTATGGGGTTCGATCTTGTCAATGATCGTAACTTAAAATCTTTAAATGAGACCGTACAACAACTGGCTGGTCAAAAATGGCAAAGTCGATCGATTCTTGCACAGCAACAACATGCTCAACCCCTTGCTTCAGCAGGCAAAGCCATTATGAATCCAGCCAATCATGCAGATATTGTTGGCCATGTTTTAGAATCATCACCTGATCTGGTTGAACTGGCATTACAAAGTGCTGTGCAGTATCAGCAAACATGGCAAAACACACCAATCCCCTTGCGTAGCCAGTATTTAGAGCGTGCGGCCGACATCATGGAAAATCGCCTGCATTCCTTAATGGTCTTGTTATGTCGTGAGAGTGGCAAAACCTATGCCAATGCCATTGCAGAGGTACGAGAAGCTGTAGATTTTCTTCGTTATTATGCAAAACAGGCACAGCATTTTCCACATCAGTCAACACTGAATGCTTTAGGCACTGTGGTCTGTATTAGCCCATGGAATTTTCCATTGGCTATTTTTAGTGGGCAAATTGCCGCAGCTTTAGTCACTGGCAATTGTGTGATTGCCAAACCTGCCGAACAAACGCCTCTCATTGCCTATCAGGCTGTGCAAATTCTACATGAA
>JASGGM010000042.1:0-13699 GCA_047605045.1 Acinetobacter sp.
TATCTCAATCGATTAAATCTCAGTGTGGTACCTCACTGTTAGAGGCCCTAGTGTCTTTAATTTTAGTCAGCATTATTGTATTGGGAAGTGCTGTGGCTGTAACCAAAATCATGCGTAGCCAAGTGCAAAGTACCTTGCAACAGTCAGCGGTAGCAGGAATGCGAGCAACGTTACAACGTGGTGGAAGTATCTGCCCGAATCCATCGGATGAGGATGAAGCAACCGCGTATACAGCACTGACAACAACATATTCAGATAGTTTTAATACATCACCAAATGATTACTCAGGCTATGAATATACGATTCCAAATGGTATTGCGTTAGCGGATGGTACTCAACTCGATGTTCAGGTTGCATGCAAACAGATAACAGAAACGGCTGTATTGGATGGTGATTCCAGTGTTGATGTCACTGTATATTCTCCGCTTTTGAGTGTATCTGATAGTGCTTTAGGTGGGGCAGTGACGGTAGGGGCATCATCATGAAAATTCAGCAGAAAGGTATGAGTATCGTGAGTTTGATGATTGGGATACTGATCTCTGTCATTTGTGCAACTGCAATGTTGATTGTCTTTCGTAATGTCACCCAAGCGACGGTACAGGCACAAAAAAGTCTGAAACGAGATGCGAAATTACAAAATGCGATGGCTGCTGTGCAGATTCCCATTCAAAGTGCGGGTTTTGGTTATCGGCCAATTAGAACCAGTAGCAATGTAACTGAATTTACGAATGGAAATTATTTGGCATTAAAAACGAATTTGAGCTTGGATGGTTATGCCTCTGCTGTTGCATATCTATGGCGGTATCAGGAGCCATCAGATGATTTAACGTCTGGGACTGTTTATTGTCAAGGTGTGGCTTATGCAGAAAAAAGCGATGGTACGAAGCAACTTCTTATATTAAAGGTTAAAAACACGACCAATGACGTTTGTGACGCCTACGGTAGTTACGATGATACTTCTGCATCGGAGGACAGTAATACTGCTTTGAAGAGTTTAACGTGGGAGAAAAAAAGCGTCTTATCGACCTTGCCTGATGGCGTAACACTAAGTTTTACAATCGAATCAGTGAGTTGTACCCCATACGGAGTGGGAGTGGTATCAGCACATCCTTTGGTACTAATTACGGCGACAACAACAGAACCAGTACAAAAAATTGAATATCCAGTATGTGTTTCCAATATTGCGCAAAGTACAAGTTCGTAGGGGAAATGAGAATGTTTAAGTCAACATTGGGAACAGCACAGGGCGGTATAGCGACGCTGCTGATTGTTATGCTTACAGGGGCTGCCATGATGGTATCGATTGTGGGTACGACGTATTATCTGCGAACTAAACAAGCGGCAAGTACAGCCAGTCATGCGGTGACCAATGCTCAAGCAAGTGTGATTGTTGCCAGTGTAATGTCGGATAATGCAGTAAAGACCAAGTTAAATAGTAGTACGGTCTTAAGTGACTTGGTCGATGGCAATGAAAAGGTTATTACGTTTGGTGATGATACAACGGTAACACTAACTAAAGCGGAGTGTAAAACAACAAGTTGTGATACGTATGTTGTTAGGGCATATATTACTTATACCAACGCTACGACCAAGACTACATCTAAAATTGAAGTATTCTATGAAGTTACGCCAACTGATATAGATGATGACGCAACGGATTCAACGACGACTGCTACAACAACGACAGATAGTGCCGGAAATACAACAGATAGTGCCAGTATAATGTCGATCTATTCAAATTTTACAGCGAGTGGGCAAATCGTAACAAGTAGTACAGATTCTGCCACCATCAATGTTGATGGTACGTTTAAGACAAATGGAATCAATATTACTGGAGTTCAGACTTTAAATACGACTGGGGATGTGAGCTTAGATAGCGCAACGACTATTCCTTATGTCTATACCAATGGCAATATCACGCTTTCTGGGAGTGCTGCGATCAGTAAAATTGCTTCTGCAAAAGGTTATATTCTCAATGGTGGTTGGGGAACGAATGGTAGTTTTTATGCAGATGGTAATATTACCAACAATGGTGGTGTAATCAGTACCCTAAATACGACAAGTAATATTGTGATGTCACAATGGTCAACGATTTCGACTGCCTTGGCAAATGGTTCGATAACCTGCGTTTCTTCATATTGGAGTGCATTTACGTCACTGACGGCCAGTAGTTTTTCAAGCTGCCCTACAAGTTCTTCCGTGATAACCAGTACTGCTAATTCGGCGACAGGTGCATTGGCAACAGTGAGTCTTGCAAGTTCCCAGCCTTTAATTAATGCGCTTTCTTATGAAAGTGATGCTAACTATGCCTTTAGTGTCGATAGTAGTAGCAACATTATGGTGACAGTTAAAAATGTGAGTGGCATTACAGATGGAACTTACTATTTGGCAACGAATTCCTCCGATGCCTATCAAGGAAGTTCAAAAGTATATTTGTGTGCTAGTGGTACGAGTTGTACCAATCCTGTAGGTAAAATTGCAACACCCTATTGGAACTATTATCCAATTACTTACAGTTCTGGAACATGGGCTTTGAGTGATACGCAATATGCCAATCCTGCTATCGCACCTGGTGTGGTTTTATTTTATGGAAATCTTTCTATAACCCTTGGCACACATTATGTAAATTCTTTCCTTGCAACAGGAAATATTACTTACGGTGGTAGTGTTGTGTTATATGCACCAAATTATGCGGGTGCAAGTGAAGTTTGTAATACCAGTTACGGTATGCCCACTAATTTATGTACAAATAGCACGACGATGTCAAAAGCTGTGGTTGGGAACTATGCATTGTTGGCAGGCTCATGTACAGATGCAACGTCAGTGACAACATGTTCGGCCAATTATACTGGCGGGAATATTACATTGGGCGCTTCTGCTAAAATTTATGGCAATGTTATTGCAGGGAATCTCATCAATACCAGTGGTTCAACTACGATTGTTGGTGGTATTACCGCAGCAGGTTTAGGTGATACTTCCAGTGGTTCAAGTGTGGGGGGTGCTACAACATTTGAGCAAAGTACATTATCTAGTCATACCGATTTTACGGCTGGTGTAATCAAAGGTTCGACTTCTACCAGTTCTTCTAGCTCTTCGGAAACCTCTTCAGAAACATCGGGGGCAACAGTAAAATTCTTATGGATGCGATATTTATAATGTTGTTCATCGGCTTTTCCATACCATTCATCAGTTTGCTCAATACTTGTGAATCTAAGCCGATATAATCAAATTTCAAAAAATTTAACTTTAACAATGTTGTTGAAATGCTTAATAAAAATTGTTCTGGGGAAAGTCTGGTAGAAGTCATGGTGGCTTTGCTGTTACTGGGTGTGGGGGTGCTGGGATTTGCACTCTTGCAATTACGTGCTGTGGACGCTTCGAATCAAGGCTTCAAACAAACGCTGGCAATGAACATTGCACGTGATTTGGCTGAAAAAATGAGAATCAATTATGCAGCGTATTCCAGCTATCAACGATTACTGGCATCGCCATCTACATCCGCCAGTGTTGGGCAAACCTGTTACGACAAATTCTGTTCGGCCAGTGCCAAAGCTTCTGCCGATGTATATGAGGCCTATATTTACGCAACACAACTTGGTATGCGTTTGAGTATGTTGCAGTGCCCAGCAACTGCAAATGATCGTCAATGTATCTATGTAGCATGGGGCAATACCAGTCCAACAGATAATCGTGTCCACGATGAACAAAATGTGCCGTGCACGCTTAGCAATAACAGTGGTTTTCATTACCATGGTCGTGCACAGTGTATTGTGCTGGAAGCGTATTGATGTCACGTTTTCAAATAGGTTTTAGTTTGGTCGAAATCATGTTAAGCCTGACCTTGGGACTTATTATTTCTGCTGCGGCATTGGTACTATTATTTGCTGTGCAGCGGAGTTTTACACTACAGCAAAGTACAGCGGATATTCAGGAAAATGCACATTTCTCTTTAAACTTTATCACCAAAGATTTACGGCTTGCCAATTTACAAGCACCCAGTACGATCATGACAAACGATTCATTACATGGTGGAATCGTGTTGAGTACCGCAAATTTATCCAGTACAGACCAGACAGAAACACGTTATTTATCACAAAGTACGGTCGCTGCAAGTTCAAATGTCAATGTCGGCAGTGATCAGTTGGTCATACAGTATCGACCTGTGAAATCTGGTGGTTATGATTGCGAAGGGCGAGAAATTACCAGTACATCAGACTATGTCATTCAGCGTTATTTTATTCGTAAAGATAGTAATTATGACGCCAGTGATACGGCATCAACAGCATTGGCTTTGGCCTGTGATGCAGGGCGAAATACAGGGACAACAACATCTAATTTTGGGGATAGTGGTCAGATCGTTATGAAGCGTGTCGACTATTTTCATGTGCTGCTGACTGTGCAAAATTCTGTGGGTCAGTTTCGAGATATGACGATTTCTGAATACCAACAATCGGCGCGTGATGGACGTATCTTGGGCGTCAAGATCGGCATTCTTACACGTGTAAATGTTGCAGATAAACGTCAGAATGAGGGAGCCGCGGTTGCAACATTTCAAATACTGGATCAGTCCATTACCTTGAATCGTGCTTTAACAGAACGAAAAAATCAGTTTAAACATCAAGTTATTATACAAAGTATTGCCATGCGAAATGCACTGGGTGAGGTTTAGTCATGTGGTTTGCAAGGAAGCAACACGGGATGACATTGTTGGTGGTATTGATGATTGTGTTTGTTATGACCTTGATGGGCGCAATTGCCATTCGCCAAGGGGCATTCGCACTGGACATTGCGGGACAAGGTCAGGTGAATCCATTGATGTTACACAATGCAGATACGGCCATCCTGCAATTGGAACACATGCCGCAACTTGCACAACAATGGTCAGTCGATGGTGTATTCAATGCCATCCGCCCAGCCGACAATCACACTAAGGAACTGGTGTTGTGCTATCGCGGACATCAGGCCGAGCCATTGAATATTGCGCATGCCAGTTTAATGCAATGGTCATCTGGGGAAGCTGCCCCGAATGGAACAGCTTGGGGCACACAGGGATATTGTTCTTCTCAATCGGGTCGCCGTGATTTTAGTAGTGGGCGACATGCGGTTATGACGCAAATTTCAATTCGATTGTTACCAGTCACTGAAGCAGATCAGCCATTTTCAGGCGATGTTGCTGGCACAGATTTTACGATGGCTCAATTGACCTTACCTGAAAACATGGAGGTTCATGCGGTTTCATTAATGCCAGCATTATCGACGGCAATGGGCCAGCAGATTGATGACTGTTTATCGACAAAAATGACTGTACCCATTGTACCGTTAGAGATGCAGGCCAGTTCAGAGGCGAAGCAGAGTGTCACGGAATGTTTGGCTGCATTCAATATTCCATTTGTGGTGACGTCATCGGTATTGCGTTTACGTCAGACAATAGCAGAGATCTAACACGATAATATGAAAGGATAGGATGTGTGCCATGTATGGCCAATTAAAAAAATATAGGGAATGTCTTATTGGGTTTTGTATGGCGCTAAGTGTACCCGCAGTACCATTTTATGCATCTGCCAGTGATCTATCGATTTATCAGCAGCAGCATCATGCCAAAAGTGATGCAGGGCATCAGTTTCAGTCATGTCAGTCGCCAACATCCATGACCATGCTTGCTCCTCATCGGTTGAATCAGATTGGAATGATGCCGTTCGAGACGGGGTCGGCACTGAAGGATCAACGCTGGTTGGAAAATCTTGTGCAATACCAACGCTTACAGCAATTGGTACAAACAGATGCAGTAAGTTCTGTACGATCTTTGCATTCCATTCAGACGGTGGCCGATAAACTGGCGGTGTTGGACAGTGAGTTATCGCCAAAGCAAGTACAAACTATCGCGCAAAAAGGAAGAGTGATTGCGGGGATGCAGCATGAGCGTTATGGCACCGATGCACCTTGGACGATCTATCGGTCAGATCGAGAGGTTCCAACCGGAAATTCATTTCAAATAGATCAGCATCGATCTACGCACAATTTGAATATCGCATATGGTGGTTTGTATATGGCCGGACGTGCTTATCATGCTGTCGATATCCGTGATCCTGATTCACCCAAAATGATCTTTCAGATTGATCCTGATCGGGAAGCAGTGACGTTTAAAAATGCTGCCCAATCTTACCCAGAATTACGCTTTATGGGACAGAGCTGGTCAAAGCCAAGCATCGTCTGGATAAAATGGCAGGGGGAGAAACGGTTAATCATGCTGGTTGGTGGTGGTTATGATGCAGGTGGCTCAAAAGGCGATGGACTGTTTCAGGAGGATGGATCACGCGCGGGTTATGCTGGCTATGAACAAAGTAATTATCGACAAACCAACTCAATTGGGGCGGGTATGTATATGTTCGATGCACTGACAGGAGAATTGTTGTGGTGGGTCGGTGCAAATGCGACAGCAGCCAATAGCAGTGCCCATGTGCGTTACACGACAGAACCCCAGATGAAATATAGTGTTGTTAGCCAAATTAAAACAGTCGATCGTAATGCCGATGGTCTGACTGATCATGCATATTTTGGCGATTTGGGTGGGCAAATCTGGCGTATAGATTTCAATAATCATGCAACTGCGATGGCAAATTTTGTCAAGCCGCCAACACGATTATTGAATTTATCTGAAGGTGATTATACCCCCCGTTTTTATGACATGCCTGCTTTTTCAATTTATCGCGAACATGGACAGGTCTTTGCTGTTCTTTCAATCGGCAGTGGCAATCGAAGCACGCCATTATTTCAATCTGAACATGAATCACCACTTTTATTTCATATCCAACCCGATGCTATTTATAATATTTATGATAAAGACGTGACAGCCGCAGACCTATATGCCATGGATTCGGCACAGTCGACACGGTATCGTCGCGCATTACAAAGTCGGGATCTGGTTCTGGCCGATGCTTCTAGTTCAACCCCGCAGTTAAATCAGTTGATGGCACTCACGGCTGCACCGCAATCTGATACAAGCCGACCGACTGCCAGTTTTACAAAAACAGCAGGATGGTACCTGCCATTTTCACCGAAGTTGCCACAGAACGAAAAAGTGTTGGGTAGCCCGATTGTTTTGAATCATGATTTATATGTAATGAGCTATCAACCCGATCACAGCACTATATTGAATGATTGTGGCGAGGTGGTACGCGGGATGAGTTATATGCACCGTTTTTGTATGCCGTATGGGCACTGTGAAGCAACGATTGCAAATGCAAGACCATCTTCTGCAATGCAAAATTTAGGTGCAGGCATTGTGATTCCTTATGTTGGTTCAGCAAAAAACGGCGCTGATGATATACGGGCAGTGATGATGAATGGTGAACTCATCGCGCAGCAAAAAATGTATCAAACCCGATTGGTCTTGAGCCAACAGCGCTGGTATGAATGGTCATATTAGGTCGATTTATGTCAGGTTCAACATGCAGGATGGATGGTTTTACGCTGGTGGAATTGATCGCAACAGTAGTGTTGGTTGCGATATTGGCAACTATCGCAATTCCGTCTTATCAAAGTTATGTCCGCCGTGCCATCGTGGCAGATGTACAGCAAGAAATGCTAAGCGTATCCATTTTACTTGAGCAACATAAAGCACGTAATTTTAATTATAAAGGTTTTGATATTGTCGACTTTCAAATGGCTGAAAATACCCCCAATGCCTATCAGATTCGTATTGTAGATTTAGATGCTGCTGTATCATTAAGTAGTGATGCAGCGAGTGGTCGGCATTGGGCGATGTTGGCAATCCCGAAAAATCCAGAAAATGAGCAAATTTTATTAAATAGTTTAGGACATCGCTGTAAAAGTAAAACATCGATTGTGGACTATCAGCATTGTGATGGGACAGATGCGGAAGCATGGTAACCCGACAAATTTGCATCTAAATTCAAAACTGCGGATAACTCAAAAAATAAACTTTCATTCAGCTGCAATATCACGTAAAATACCGCCCTCTATGAAAGGGGTTTGAAGTGTTATCGGTGGTCGATAACAGGGATAATCCGTAAGAATTATAAGGTTTTTATCATGGTTGTTATTCGTTTAGCGCGCGGTGGTGCAAAAAAACGTCCTTTCTATCAAATCGTTGTGACTGATAGCCGCAATGCACGTGATGGTCGTTTCATCGAACGTCTTGGTTTCTTTAACCCGACTGCACAAGGTCAAGCTGAAAAACTACGTTTAGATGCAGACCGTTTTGCACACTGGGT
Source organism: Acinetobacter sp. (assembly GCA_047605045.1). Classification (GTDB taxonomy): domain Bacteria; phylum Pseudomonadota; class Gammaproteobacteria; order Pseudomonadales; family Moraxellaceae; genus Acinetobacter. The sequence goes on from JASGGM010000042.1 coordinate 8,235, forward strand.
TTCTCACGGTGCTCAACCTTCTGAACGTGTTGCTTCTTTGGCTGCTCAAGCTAAAAAAGCTGCGTCTGCTGCGTAATTTGCAGTTATTGCAACACAAATTTGCAGGTAACCCATGACACCAATACAGAATGTTCCCGAAGATCGTATTCAGATTGGACAGTTACGTTCAGCCTATGGATTAAATGGGTGGCTCTGGGTGTATTCCAATACAGAACCTATGAGCAACATGTTTGACTACCTGCCTTGGTACATTGAAACCAAAGCAGGTTGGCAAACAGCCGATGTAAAACGCTGGAAGCCACATGGCAAGGGTTTAGTGGTTGCGTTGAAAGGTGTGAGTGATCGCACCGCAGCCGACCAACTAATCGGTGCCAATATCTGGATTGCCAAATCACAACTGCCAAAGGCAGATGTCGATGAGTACTATTGGTCGGATTTAAAAGGTCTAACGGTGTTAGGTCTGGATGATAACGAACAAGAAGTAAATCTTGGTGAAATTCATGAACTGTTTGAAACTGGGGCAAATGATGTCATGGTTGTCCGAGCGACAATAGACAGCATCGACTCAGAAGAACGCATGATTCCTTGGCATAAAGATGTGGTGCAGCGTGTTGATTTAGAAGCGAGTCGCATCTACGTCAATTGGGGCGTAGATTATTAAGGAAAGAGGGTCGGACGCAATGTTTTTTGCAGTCATTACGCTTTTTCCTGAAATGTTTGAAGCGATTACCGCCTACGGCATTAGCGGGCGAGCCGCAAAACGTGACATTGTGCAAATCAATTGCATCAATCCACGTGATTTTGCGGAAGGGAACTACAAACGGGTGGATGAACGTCCATTTGGTGGTGGCCCTGGTATGGTGATGATGGCCGAACCTCTGGCGAAGGCCATTACCCATGCCAAGCAACTCGCTACGCAAGCAGGTTGTGTTCATGTTCCTGTGGTGTATATGTCGCCACAAGGAAAAACCTTAAACGAACAGGCAGTACAACATTTTGTCGATTATGACGGTCTAATTGTATTGTGTGGTCGCTATGAAGGGGTCGATGAACGTTTAATCCATCAATATGTCGATCAGGAATGGTCGATTGGTGATTACGTTTTATCGGGTGGTGAACTTCCTGCCATGGTGTTGCTCGACAGTATTATTCGGCGATTGCCGAATGTAATGTCGGATGAACAATCGGCAGTACAAGATTCTTTTGTGGATGGTCTTCTTGATTGCCCGCAATATACCAAGCCTGACCATTTTGAAGGATTGGCAGTGCCAGATGTATTAAAATCTGGACATCATGCCAATATTGAAAAATGGCGTTTTTTGCAGCGATATCAACGTACACTTGAACGCCGCCCAGAGTTGGTGGAGTCGGTGACATTGACCAAGCAACAAAAAAAATGGCTGACTGAATTAGATTCTCATGAATCGTAAGCGTGCTTTAACTTCCTAAGTTAAGGTAAATCTAAACGGGTTGATATGCGTCTTAGCCTCTGTCCCCAGCAGAAGAACATTGTTCCTCTCTGCACATATTGGAGATTCCCACAATGAGTGGTAAACATCCTTTAGTTCAAGCTGTTGAAAATGCACAGTTAAAATCTGATATCCCTGCTTTTGCTCCTGGTGACACAGTTATTGTCCAAGTAAAAGTAAAAGAGGGTGATCGTGAGCGTCTTCAAGCATTTGAAGGTGTTGTGATTGCGAAGAAAAATCGTGGTCTAAACTCTGCATTTACAGTACGTAAAATTTCTAGCGGTATTGGTGTTGAGCGTGTTTTCCAAACTCACTCTCCAATCGTTGCTAAAATTGAAGTGAAACGTCGTGGTGATGTTCGCCGTGCGAAACTTTACTACCTACGTGATCTTTCTGGTAAGGCTGCACGTATTCGTGAAAAATTACCAGCTCGTAAAGCGCAAGCTTAATCGAGTCGAAAAAAATGCGCCAATTGGCGCATTTTTTTTGTGCTTTTGAGCATGAATGAGTCTGTTTAGATGAAAGCAGTGTTTGACTGAAATGTTGTGACTTTAATTTTATCTTGTTAGAATCGCCTGTCATTTTAAAGCTGTGGTTCGAGATGTCTGCACAACAACACAAGATTGTTCGTCGCTCAATTAGTGGAGTTTTTTTACTGAATAAACCACTCGACATTAGTTCAAATTCAGCTTTGCAAAAAGTCCGCCGTTTATTTCGTGCTGAAAAAGCAGGGCATACGGGGGCACTTGATCCATTAGCGACAGGTTTGTTGCCAATTTGTCTGGGTGAAGCGACCAAGTTTTCCCATTTCCTGCTCGATTCAGTCAAACGTTACCAGACCACCGTACAACTTGGAAGCACCACTACTACAGGCGATGCTGAAGGTGAAATTCTACAAAAGCGACCCGTTCCAGTACTGACCACCGAAACAATACAAGCTGTTTTAGCGCAATTTCGTGGGGATATTTTACAAATCCCACCTATGTATTCGGCACTGAAAAAACAAGGTCGCCCGCTGTATGAGCTGGCACGTCAAGGTATTGAAGTTGAACGGCCGGCCCGACCAATTACTATAGAAAAATTACAACTTCTGGCATTTGATGCAGACACCCTAACACTGGATGTCACATGTTCCAAAGGGACATATATTCGGGTATTAGGCGAAGATATTGGTGAAGCATTGGGTTGCGGTGCACATTTATCCAAACTGCATCGCATTGGTACAGGCCCATTCGACATTATTCCTGAATATACCATTGATTATTTAGAAACATTGACGGAACAACAACGCGAACAATTATTGTTGCCCGTGTATGCACCGATTGAACATTTGCCCAAAATACAAATTCCTGAAGGGCGTGCTTATCATTTTAAAAATGGTATGGAAAGTAATATTGATCATCCACAAGCCGACCAAGTGCTGGTATTTGATGGTGAACTTTGTTTAGGGCTTGCCCAAGTGACGGAAAAAAAACGCTTAGTGCCTAAGCGGTTGTTGAATTTAGAGAAGTGAAAATTAGAAAATGGATATAGATATAGTTACGATATTAACTTTGATTGGATTCGCATTTACAGCAGGGGCAATTGATGCTGCGGTAGGGGGTGGTGGACTGATCCAAATACCAGGATTGATGAGTACTTTTCCACAAATGTCGACAGCAACCATCATTGGTACCAATAAGGTTTCTGCGATTTTTGGCACAGCTTCGGCAGCTTATACTTTTGCAAAAAAAGTGAAATTGCAATGGAAATTATTGGCGGTCATTGCGGTTTGCGCCTTAATTAGTTCTTTTGCAGGTGCAGCGTGTTTATCTATGATTCCGCAGTCGGTTTTACGGCCTTTTGTCTTTGTAATGCTGATCGTGATTGCGATTTATACCTTTGTTAAAAAGAATTTTGGCCAAGCACACTTCGATTTAAAAATAACACCGAAAGTCCTTATTCTTGCTGCGATTGGTAGCTTACTTATTGGCTTTTATGATGGGATTTTTGGGCCAGGAACGGGGAGTTTTTTCATCTTCTTCTTTATTCGGTTCTTGAATGTAGATTTTTTACATGCCTCAGCATTATCAAAAATTGGTAATTTTATGACCAATTTCGCAGCATTAAGTTTTCTGGTGCCGACAGGCCATGCCGTGTTATCGATTGGGCTAATGATGGCAGTTGCAAATGTGTTTGGTTCAGTGGTTGGCGTAAAAACAGCACTTAAATATGGCAGTGGTTTTATTCGTAAAATTTTCTTGGTTTTGGTCTCGGTATTGATTTGTCGTATTGGTTATCAAATGTTGAGTGGTCATTAAAAAAGGCCTTGCCTGATGCATGGGTTTGTATATTTTACAATTAATGAAAGTATACAAATTCATCAAAAAACATCACATCATTCAGAATAATTAAAATTATTATAAAGTATTCAACCCAGCTCATTATTAGCGAGGCAATAACAATGAATATTTTTGAAGCATTACGAGAAAGCCATGATCATCAACGTGAATTATCAAAAAAACTAGTGGAAACACATGGTAAAACGGAACAACGACAAGCCATTTTTGATGCATTAAAAAATGAACTTTATGCCCATTCTGTTGCGGAAGACCGTTATTTATATATTCCCTTAATGTTTAATGACAGTGGTTTAGATATTACCCGTCATGCTTTGTCGGAGCATCATGAAATGGATGAACTGGTTGAACAACTTGAGCAGACGGATATGAGTAGTCCCAGTTGGTTAGCGACCGCCAAGCAATTAAGTGATGTGGTACACCATCATTTGGAAGAAGAAGAACATCGTTTTTTTCAACAGGCAGGTAAAATTTTGCCCGATGGTGAAAAGACTAAATTGGGCAAACAGTATTTAGATGAGTATCAAAAATATAAGAAAGATGAACGTGTTTAATGGTAGGGCTGGCTGCTAAAAAATAAGCCACTACAATGTAGTGGCTTATTTACATATTGTCTGGATGGCTTAGAACAATATACGGACGCGAATGGTACCTTCAACCTCTTGTAGGGTATCCAGTGCTTCATGGGAAGCAGATGCATCGACATCCATCACCAAGTAACCAACATCACCTTTGGTCATTAAGGTTTGACCAGAGATGTTGATGCCTTGTTCTGCGAACAAGTTGTTGATTTTTGACAATACGCCAGGAATGTTTTTGTGAATGTGTAATAAGCGATGTTTGCCTTCGGTTAATGGCAATGCAATCTCTGGGAAGTTAACTGCTGAAAGTGTCATACCTTTATCGGAATATGCCACAAATTTTTCAGCAACTTCTAAACCAATGTTCGCTTGCGCTTCCATGGTTGAACCGCCAACGTGTGGGGTTAAAATCACATTGTCTAAACCGCGTAATGGAGAAATAAATTCTTCACCATTGGCTTTCGGTTCTTTCGGGAATACGTCTACCGCAGTACCACCAATATGACCAGTTTTGATAGATTCAGCTAAATCTTCAATAACGACACAAGTTCCTCGTGCAGCGTTAATGAAGATGGCACCTTCTTTCATCTTGTTAAACTGTTCTTTGGTAAAGAAATTACGCGTAGATGGTACATCGGGTACATGTAAAGTCACGACATCGGCTGTTGCCAGTAATTCATCTAGAGAACCGACTTGGCGTGCATTCCCCATTGGTAATTTGGTAACCGCATCATAATAGATCACGTGCATACCCAAACTTTCTGCAAGTACCGAAAGTTGTGAGCCAATTGAGCCATAACCCACAATACCTAAAATTTTGCCGCGCGTTTCGAAAGAGCCTACAGCCGATTTCTGCCAACCACCCGCATGTGTTGCTTTAGATTTTTCTGGTACACGGCGTAATAGTAGAATGGCTTCTGCCAGCACAAGTTCAGCTACTGAACGTGTATTGGAATAAGGGGCATTAAATACTGGAATACCACGGATCATGGCTGCTTTTAAATCAACTTGATTGGTTCCGATACAAAAACATCCCACAGCAATTAGTTTTTGTGCTGCATCGAAAATTTCTTCCG
>JASGGM010000043.1:0-13554 GCA_047605045.1 Acinetobacter sp.
TCTGTCACCATTGCATGACTATGGTCATGACCATGATGTCCACTCATGTTGGACTCCTTTTATTGCATTTATTTGTTATTGGGATCAGTTTGTCATTCATGCGAAGAAACAATACATCATCATATGAATCACATAATAAAGATATCATCACGCCCTTCACTACGACTAAGTTAAATGTGATGAGAATATTTTTCAATCATCTAAACAAACTTTTCCCGCAAATAGCAAATGATTGCTCCAACTTGTATCAACAATATGTCCAGCAATACTGAATAGATCATTTGCCTTATCGACAGGTTATTAAAATGAGTAAAATGATCCCAACCTTAGCCATTACTCGACTGCAACACCTTTTTTACTTTTCTTTGTCTAAACCACATGAGTACAATTTGCATGATGGCTTTCGATAATGGCACCGTACTAAAAATATCTTTCAACATACGAAAATCAGCTCGGATGCCTTGTAACCAACCCATTTTGCTCGATTTATATGGACTGATGACTGTTGGCCAATGTACCACTTTAATTTTTAAATCATGATCCAGCCACAGGTTATTCAGCCAAACTTCCAGACCAAACCGAGCCAATTTTCGTAACTCATCCAAACGATCAATGACTTGATCACGGCGAAATACACGTTCGCCAGAAATGTAATCCAAACCAATTAAACGCCAGACCCATGGACTATTTTGACGCAGACTCAAAGTAACATCGGCTTGTCCCGACCAGACAGGTTCAATCAAATCTGAAATATCTTGCATATCTAAACCACGTAAATCAGCATCGAGTAACAAAATATGTGAACCCGATGCCATGGCAATACCTTCAGCAACGGCATTACTTTTACCCTGATTATGATCGAGTCGAATGACTCGAACACCTGCACGTTGTGCAATTTCAGCGGTATTGTCGGTAGATAGATCATCGACCACAATAATTTCATGAATCCGTGGATGTCCACATACAGCATCGAGGACTTTGGCTATTCGTGGTGATTCATTATAGGCAGGAATAATACAGCTTAATTTCATGATGCTTTCTTCAACCACCTTATGCCTAACAGAACAATGACCACCAAAAGTACGATTGAAATGATTGCAATCCAGCCATCAACCTGATCAGCCAAATCTCCAAATGCGTAACCAATCGCAATAAACAGTAGGCTTTTAGGAATAGTCGAAATGGTGCTATAAATCATAAATGGAAGAAATCGCATTCTTGCAATACCCGCCCCCAGCAGTACGGCTGCACCTGCGGAGTGGGTCAATTTCCCCATCACAATCAGTTTACCGCCTTCTGTTTCAAACTTCTGAACCATCGTCTGGATTCTGTTTTCGGTTACACCAAAACGTTGTATCCATTTCGGAGGCGGTTTCTCTGTACTCAATAAACGACGCCCAACCATATAAAATAAGACATCACCCACCAAGTCTGCCACCACCACCACAACCGTTACGGTCATTAAACTAAAATAACCAATGCGTGCCAAATACGCTGCAATCACGGTTACGATTGGCCCTTCAATAATGGCCAATGGCGTGAGGATAAGCAACCCATGGACTTTAATCAGTGCTTCAGTGGTTGATAAATCAAACAATGGCCTAGTTCTCCACGTTTTCATGTGGTTGCACATGGGCTGAATTTTGCGTTGTCATTGCATTGCCTCGCCATACAAAATTTTTTCCTGCCCAACACCAGATCCATAGCATCGGTAAAAGCATGTCACGCATAATCATCGCAACAATATCTCTTAATGCATGGGGCCATTGTTGTTTTTTTGCCATTCCCCACTCTAAACCATACCAAACAATAAAAACAAGCAAAGGCATAAACGATGGAATGATCCTTATTGATGCCAAATAAATCGTACTGATTAACACAGGCACTGAACCCAATAAAATTTCAGGTAAAAATAGCCATAAAAAACCAACACGACGAATGCGCGCCCAACGTAATTGACGGTCCCATACCGAACGAAAGGTACGCTGCCCAATGGGCTGTGCAAATGGGTGGGGTGTTAGTCTCACTTTTAATCCCAGTCGATGCACCAATTTTGTCGATGCCACATCCTCTGCAACCTCAGTCCCCAACTGGTTTAATCCACCATGCAAATCTACAATATCGCGACGCCAAAATAAGGTTTTACCTTGTGCAAAATCCAAACCGATCGCCGCCGCAAAAAACTGCCAGCGTGCCTGATGGCTATTTAAAATGGCGGCTTCCAGTGAGCCCCATAAATTAGCAGGCCGAATTCCAATGGCTGGGGAACTGACTAAACCTGTATTATTTTTTTGAATAAACGTATTCATTAAGGTACTTAAATAATCGGCAGGCAAAAGGAGGTTACTGTCTGCCATCGCGAGCCATTGCGCGTCACTTTCCCGCCAGGCTTTCACCATATTATTCAATTTTGGATTTTGGCTAATGACATCATCGCCAATTAAGAGTTTTGCTTTAATGTGAGGATGGTCCTCTATCATGCGATACACATGAGGAATAATCGGATCTTGTTGGGAAGCAACACAAAAAAGAATATCGTAATGAGGATAATTTTGCTGAAAACATGTTAATAAGAGTTCTTCAGTATCATGGTCCAAACCACACAAAGGACGAATCAGGGTAATGTGGGGGGACAAATGTGTAACCGAGGATTGATATTTCTGTCGCATCCTTACGATTGCAAGCAGAATTGTTGTAAGTTGCACGAAGATTAATGTGCAACTTACAACGATTGCCAAATAAACGATCAGTGTCATTTATCCGCTAATTTTTTTGTACTTTCTACGATGAGTTTGAGCATCATCACCTAATTTTGTACGGCGATAGGCCTCAAATTCACTGTAGTTGCCTGTATAAAACTCAGGTTGCTCATCTTCAAATGACAAGATGTGCGTTGCAATGCGGTCTAGGAACCAACGGTCATGCGATACAACCATCACCGTTCCAGGGAAAACTAAAATTGCATCTTCAAGTGCACGTAACGTTTCTACGTCCAAATCGTTCGATGGTTCATCGAGTAAAATAACGTTTGCACCTTGCTGCAAGATTTTCGCAAGTTGTAGACGGTTACGCTCACCACCTGACAGTTCACCAACACGTTTTTGTTGATCCTGACCTTTAAAGTTAAAACGTCCGATATAGGCACGAGATGCGATTTCATAATCGCCCACTTTCAGAATGTCTAAACCACCAGACACTTCTTCCCAAACCGTTTTGTTGTCGTCTAAAGTGTCACGAATCTGTCCCACATACGCCACTTTAACCGATTCACCTAGAGTCACTGTGCCTGTATCAGGTTGTTGCTCACCAGTCATCATACGGAATAATGTAGTTTTACCTGCACCGTTCGGCCCGACAATACCAACGATCGCTGTTGGCGGTACAGTAAACGATAGGTTTTCGTAAAGTAATCGGCCATCGAAAGATTTACTAATTCCTTCAACTTCAACCACTTTGTTCCCCAAACGAGGACCCGGTGGAATATAAATTTCCGAGGTTTCATTACGCTGTTGGAATTCTTTCGAGTTCAGCTCTTCAAAGCGTTCCATACGTGCTTTGTTTTTCTTTTGCTGACCTTTGGCATTTTGACGAACCCATTCAAGCTCTTTCTTCAATGCTTTCGCAAATGATTCTTCCTGTTTCTGTTCTTGCTCTAAACGCGCATTCTTTTGTTCCAACCAAGAGGTATAGTTGCCTTGGTAAGGAATACCATGCCCACGGTCAAGCTCCAGAATCCACTCCGCAACGTTGTCGAGGAAATAACGGTCATGGGTAATCGCCACAATCGTACCCGGGAAATCTTTCAGGAAACGTTCTAACCAAGATACAGATTCAGCATCCAAATGGTTGGTTGGTTCATCAAGAAGCAACATGTCTGGTTTAGACAATAGTAAACGGCACAATGCAACACGGCGACGTTCCCCCCCTGAAAGCAAGCTAACATCAGCATCCCAAGCAGGAAGGTTCAATGCATCGGCCGCAATTTCTAACTGATTATTTAGATTGTGCGCATCCCATGCATGAATAATTGACTCAAGTTTTTCTTGCTCTTTTGCCAATGCATCAAAATCTGCATCGGGTTCTGCATATTCAGCAAATACTTGATCGAGACGTTCTAAAGCATCAAGTGCTTCACGTACACCATCTTCGACGTTGCCACGCACGTCTTTATTTGGGTCAAGTGGTGGTTCTTGCTCCAGATAACCGATTTTAATTCCTGGTTGCGCACGCGCTTCGCCTGAGAAATCTTTATCTACGCCCGCCATAATACGGAGCAAGGTAGACTTACCTGCGCCGTTTAAACCAAGCACACCAATTTTTGCGCCCGGGAAAAAAGAGAGTGAGATGTCTTTTAAGATTTCGCGCTTAGGCGGAACCATTTTCGACACTCGGTTCATCGTATAAATATATTGGGCCACACAGGACTCCTCAAAAGAAAAACCAATACATCGCAAAATTGCGAAAAGTTAACGCTATTATACGCTGAAATTCATCAATTCACGAAAGCATGTTTTCATCCTACCCAACTCACTCCATAAATGGTAGCTGTATGATGATTCATCACATGAATTTATGCATTTTGTTGGTCAGGATACTTTTTACAGATCAATCACTAAACTTTAATGACAGCACGGTCGAGAGAAAATGTTTTTATTTTTACTTCATTTTGAGCAAAACCGTCATGTATATCCATGCTGAAATAGCGTAACTTACAGTACAATAAGCGCTGTTATTCCATCACATTTGATGTTCGGACTTCAACTCAGGGAAAAATCGTGAACAAAAAACTTGAAAAACGCTTTCAAGAAAGCGTCGCAGGGAAAATTATTTTAGTCACTGGTGCATCGAGCGGTATCGGTGAAACACTGGCAAAAAAATTAGCACATGCAGGCGCTCACGTTTTGCTTGTGGCACGAACGTTGGAAAAGCTACAACAAGTTCAACAAGACATTGAACAAGATGGCGGTCAGGCAACGGTATTTACTTGCGATTTAAACGACATGGATGCCATCGATGCGGTATCACAAGAAATTCTTGCCAGTGTCGATCATATTGACATTTTAATTAATAACGCAGGTCGTTCCATTCGTCGTGCAGTGCATGAATCGTTAGATCGTTTTCATGATTTTGAACGAACCATGCAACTAAATTACTTCGGTGCTGTCCGTTTGGTATTGAATATTCTGCCGCAAATGATGTCACGCCGTAATGGTCATATTATTAACATCAGTTCGATTGGTGTATTGGCCAATGCGACTCGCTTTTCGGCCTATGTTGCCTCTAAGGCAGCACTCGATGCATTTAGTCGTTGTTTATCTGCCGAAGTTCACTCGCATAAAATTGCCATTACTTCCGTGTATATGCCGTTAGTACGTACCCCCATGATTGCACCCACTAAAATTTATAAATACGTCCCGACTTTATCGCCTGAGCAAGCTGCCGATTTAATTGCTTACGCGATTGTGAAACGTCCGAAAAAGATTGCGACACATTTGGGCTATTTAGCATCATTGACCTATGCCATTGCGCCTGAAGTAAATAATAAATTGATGTCGATTGGTTTTAATTTATTTCCAAGTTCATCAGCTTCACTCGGCAAAGAAGAAAAGTTAAATGTCTTGCAAAAGCTCTATGCACGCCTGTTCCCAGGTGAACATTGGTAATCAACGCCTTCGGGCGTTTTTTTATGCCTCTTTTATCTGAATTATCTTGATCCCATATAAACTAAGCAAACAATCTTCTAAGTAAAATCAATGACTAAAGAAAGATAGATGGCTAGAATCAAGCTCATAAAGACCTAAATCAATACTGAGGAAAATTATGAGCCTAACCATTTGGGGGCGAGCAAACTCGCTTAACGTGCATAAAGTTTTATGGACTGCTGCCGAATTAGACCTGAAATTTGAACATATTCCTGCTGGCGGTCAATATGGAGGGTTAGACACACCTGAATTTCTGACCATTAATCCGAATGGTCGTGTGCCAACCCTTCAAGATGGCAAAACCATTATTTGGGAATCGAATACTATTATTCGTTATCTTGCTGAAGTTTATGGCAAAGATTCTTTATGGATTGCCGATCCTGCCCAACGTTTTAGTGCAGAAAAATGGATCGACTGGACCACAACAACTGTTTTACCTGTTTTTGGCATTATTTTTTTCAATTTGGTTCGTGCCACACCTGAACAACAGGATTTACAAGCCGTTAAAGACAATATACCCAAATTGGAAAATATTTTGGATGTTGCTGAAATCACGCTTGCACAACAACCCTATCTGTCGGGAGAGCAGTTTGGCGTTGCCGATATCCCATTGGCCTTGTACTTAAACCACTGGTTTAAATTCGAAATTGAACGTACCAAACAACATCCACATTTAGAGCAATGGATTGAACGTATTCGCCAAAGACCACATTTTGAAAAAGTGGCAAGTATTCTGTAATAAAAAAATCCCCCATCATGATGGGGGATTTTTTTATTGGATATCAGGCCAAATTACTTCGAACCTTTAATTCCTGCTTGTAACAACAAAGCGCCTAAACCACCAATTTTCTGTTCTTGTGGCTTATCTTGTTTATTACGTTGTGGGCGATCACCCTGCTCTTTACGTGGCTGTTGTGGACGTTTAGCCTGCGGTTTACGTTCGGTCGCACGTGGTTCATTCTCACGGCGAGGTGGACGTTGTGCTTTTACTGGCGCAGAACCTTCAGCACGCATACTTAAATTCACACGCTTACGTTCAGCATCGACTAAAATCACACGCACTTGCACAATTTGACCTGGTTTCACGACTTTATGTGGATCAGACACAAATTCATTGGCCAATTCAGAAATATGAACCAAGCCATCCTGATGCACACCAATATCAACAAATGCACCGAAGTTGGTCACATTGGTAACCACACCTTCCAGTTCCAAACCTTCAGTCAGCTGCTCAACCGACGTAATATCTTCACGGAATTTCACGGTACGAAATTCTGGACGTGGATCGCGACCCGGTTTTTCCAATTCAGCCAAAACGTCTTGAATCGTTGGTAGACCAAACTTATCGTCGACAAACTCTTCAGCGTTTACCTGACGAATAATTTCGGTATTGCCAATAATATCTTTCACTGTTGTTGCTTTCGCCGCAACAATTTTTTCAACCAAACTATAACTTTCTGGGTGTACTGCCGAGGCATCCAAAGGTTCAGCACCATTTTGAATACGCAAGAAACCTGCAGCTTGTTCAAAAGTACGCTCACCTAAACGTGGCACTTTTTTCAAATCTTGACGTGCATCGAAATGACCATTTTCTTTTCGATAATCCACAATTTGCTGTGCAATCGATTTGTTGAGTCCTGCAATATAACCCAAGATGGCAGCCGAAGCCGTGTTTACATCAACACCGACAGCATTTACACAGTCTTCAACCACTGCATCCAAGGTTTTCGCTAGACCAGCTTGGTTCACATCATGCTGATACTGACCAACACCAATCGATTTTGGATCAATTTTTACCAATTCTGCCAATGGGTCTTGCAAACGGCGCGCAATTGAAACGGCACCACGAATTGAAACATCCAGTTCAGGCAATTCAGCAGCAGCCAATTCACTGGCAGAATACACCGATGCACCTGCTTCACTTACTGTCACGCGAGTTAAATTTAAATCGGTATTCTGTGCCATCATTTCAGCCACAACGGCTTCCGTTTCACGGCTTGCGGTACCATTGCCAATCGCGATTAATTCAACATTGTGTTCGCGGCAAAGTCGAGCAAGTTCAGCAATTGAACCTTCTTTATCTTCTTTAGGTGCAAATGGGTAGATGGTGCTATGTGCCAACACATCGCCTGCATTGCTAATAACAGCTAATTTCACACCTGTACGAATACCAGGATCAACCCCTAAAGTCGTCCGTCCACCAGCTGGTGCAGAAAGCAATAAATGACGTAAGTTTTCGCCAAATACCTGCATCGCTTCCGATTCAGCTGCAAGGCGTTTTTCAGTCAACAAAGAGTGTTCAATTTGTGGGCGAACTTTACCCAACCAGAATAACTTTGCAGTTTGCTTCAGAAAATCCTGACGAGCTTGTGGCTGTACAGTTTCCAAATTGTATTCATTTTCAGTACGTGCCAATGGTGCATCATCTTCACCATCTACTTTTAAAGTCAATACATTCTCTTGGCGGCCACGTAGCAATGCCAATAAACGATGAGAAGGCAATTTATTAAGATTTTCTGAGAATTCAAAATAATCACGGAATTTTTTGCCCACTTCTTTCTTTTCTTCAGAAGCAACCGCACTTTTTAATACAGCTGTTTTAGCAAAAATTGTTCTAAGTTCTGTGGTTAACGCAATGTTTTGTGCCCAGTCATCAATAATGATATGTTGAATTGCATCCAACTGACTGTCTAGATCTGCGTAATCTTCATGGCTAAAGCCTGCCAATGCTTCACTTGGATCGACTTGGTCCTGCAATATTTTCTCAGCGATTGGGCCTAAACCAGCTTCACGCGCTTTGAAAGATTTGCTAGTACGTTTTGGGCGATACGGCGCATAAATTTCTTCAAGCGCATTCTTGGTTTCTGCGGCATTGACCCGTGCAAGTAAATCATCACTTAGTTTCTGTTGTTCTTGCAATGACTGAATCACTTTTTCACGGCGTTCATACAAATCACGTAAATAGCTTAGACGTGTGTCGAGTTGACGAAGTTGCGTGTCGTCTAAGCCTTGCGTTGCTTCTTTACGGTAACGAGCAATAAATGGAACGCTTGCGCCATCATCAATTAAACGAATAGCAGCTTCTACTTGGTTCGGACGTACGGCAAGCTCACTTGCCAACTGCTGAACGAGGTCAGTCATCGTGGTTGATCCCATAAGGAATAAGTACAAAAACAGTGATTATAAAGACCGTGCTTGTAAAATCTACAGTTATTCCACTTAAAAACTAAATTTCTCATCATAATTGTGTGATTTCTTGTTTTTTCCCATCATCAACTTGTACTTTCTCCTCATCAAGCTGCTGTTTTCAGCTCTAAATTGCAAAACTTGATCGACTCAATGTGCTTATGATGGATTCCTGTATATATTTGTTAATTTGAGCAAATTAATACATAGCCAGAAGTTACCTTTACGCATTATACTCAGATGATCAACAATGAAATAAATGATAATTAAGGGAGCACTTCATGAGTTTAGTGGTACCTGCTGAGCATGCCGATGTCACACCTCACGAGACCGATCGTGTTGAACGTATTTTGGTCGTGGACGATGATGTCCGCCTTCGCACATTATTACAGCGTTTTTTAGAAGATAAAGGTTTTGTTGTCAAAACCGCACACGATGCCACTCAAATGGATCGTCTATTACAACGTGAACTTTTCTCATTAATCGTTCTCGATTTCATGCTTCCCGTCGAAGATGGTTTGAGCATCTGTCGCCGTTTACGTCAATCAAACATCGACACCCCAATTATTATGCTCACTGCCCGTGGTAGCGATTCAGACCGTATTGCAGGTCTGGATGCAGGTGCGGATGATTATTTGCCAAAACCATTTAACCCAAATGAACTACTTGCCCGTATTCGCGCCATTTTGCGCCGTCAAGTCCGTGAAGTTCCAGGTGCACCAAGCCAACAAATGGAAGTGGTTAGTTTTGGTCCGTGGGCATTGGACTTATCTACCCGTACCCTCACGCGTGAAGGTCAAGTCGTGACCTTAACCACAGGTGAATTTGCCGTATTGAAGGCACTTGTGCAACATCCGCGCGAACCGCTCACCCGTGATAAATTAATGAATTTGGCACGTGGTCGTGAATGGGGCGCAATGGAACGCTCTATTGATGTGCAAGTATCACGTTTACGTCGCTTAATTGAAGATAACCCCGCACGTGCGCGCTACATCCAAACTGTTTGGGGTGTAGGTTATGTTTTTGTTCCAGACGGCGCCGAATAAATCTGCTATTGATGCGTTGATATATCCTTATATATCAACGATAGTTCACCTCCTAATATAAGGGGGTGAACATTTCCTGATCTGGGTTCAGTAATTTTACGCCCATCATAATAAAAAGACTGAGATTTTCACATGAACCTCGACCCGATCGATCCGAAAGAATTTACTGAATCTGCTGGATACTTTGAACCACCACGCACATCATGGGAACGGTTTTTAGATAAAATAAAACCGCGTTCAGCAGCATTACGGACCACTGTGTTGGTCGGTTTTGTGGTCGTCTTTAGTCTTTTTATGTCATTGTGGTTTTTTTGGAGAACACTGTACCTGCCAGAAATACAACAACATGCACGTTATCTCGCCATTGAATTAGACTTTATTCAAAATCGTAATGTCCAAATTGTACAAAACAACCAGAGTATAAATATCGAAGCATGGCTACACCAACGCCTAGGTGTTGAATATGTCACTGACCCTGAACGCTTCCCAGAAGTACGGGATAAAGTAATCGCAGACTTTTTTACAGACCGCATTGAAAAACGTTTAGCGCAGGAAATTAAAGCCAACCGCAGCGATGTAACCGTATTTTTCAAATTTAAACCAACACCTAGTATCTGGATTCAAACCCCAAGCATGCATGGCAATTGGATGCGTGAACCTTTAAGTACCTATGCCAATTACAGTATGGAATTGATTATTGGCTGGTTATTGGGTGTCCCCCTCATTGGCTCGGTCATTATCTTAACGCTAGTAAGACAACTCAACCGCCCACTTAAACGCTTACAAAATGCAGCAAATTCTTATAGTCAAACAGGGAAAGCGCCCTACTTAACAACCAATCACGGCCCTGTTGAAATTCGCCAAGTTAATCAAGCCTTTAATCAGATGATTTATACGCTCGATCAGATTGAGAAAGATCGTAAAGTAATGCTGGCAGGCATTTCACATGATCTTCGCACACCACTGACGCGCATTCGCTTAACAGCAGAAATGCTGCCTGATGATTTCTTTCGTGAGGGCTTAATTTACGATGTAGATGACATGGATGCGATTTTGAATCAATTCATTTCCTATATGCGTGATGGTTCGGATGAAGAACTGTCCGATACCAACATTAATACGCTTTTACAAGAATTAATTGTGCAATTCCAGCCATTGGATATCCGCTTCGAACCGCAGGAATTACCAATTATTGCAGCACGTAGTTTATCCCTGAAGCGCCTCATTGGTAACCTGATTAACAATGCCAAACGTTATGGTGCAGAACCCATAGAAATTAGTGCCATCGTTGTCGATGAAAAAGTCCTGATTAATGTTGCTGATCATGGCGAAGGCGTACCCGATGAGCAAATTGAAGCGTTAATGCAACCTTTTGTACGTGGTAATGCCGCGAGGACTATTCAAGGCACTGGATTAGGTCTTGCAATTGTGAAACGGATTGTCGATATTCACCAAGGCGAACTCACATTACGCAACCGAGAACAAGGTGGTTTTGAAGCAATTATTGCGTTGCCAATACATCGTGTATAGCATCACTAAAAAGATAACCACGTAGAACAAATAGGCTTTTTATGTGTGCTATTTTTTTTTACATCTTGATGGTACTTCACTCCCAGAACATGCTCTAAATTTAAATGTAAGCGCATGTTATTCAACCTGAATCCTAATGGCATAATCGGACATAAAAATGAGCAATATGCTCATTTTCTTAAAAAATTAGACCTTAGCATAATACCAATGTTTTTGTGATAACCAACGGGTAAACTCACATACGGACAAATTAAAAATCAATTTATTTTGAGAGTAGAACACATGTCATTAGATCGTATTCGTTTAGCTTCATTACATGACAAAGTCATTTCAGCCGAGCAAGCTGCAGAATTTATCGAAGATGGTATGACAGTAGGGATGAGTGGTTTTACTCGTGCTGGAGAAGCAAAAGCAGTTCCTTTGGCTTTGATTGAACGAGCAAAAACACATCCTGTCAAAATTGCTTTAATCACTGGTGCGAGTTTAGGTAACGATCTCGATAAGCAACTCACAGAAGTCGGTGCACTGGCACGTCGTATGCCATTCCAAGTCGACAATACGTTGCGTAAAGCGATCAACAATGGTCAAGTGATGTTTATCGACCAACATTTATCTGAAACAGTTGAACAAATGCGTAACCTCACGCTTAAACGTCCAGATATCGCCGTCATTGAAGCCGTCGCAATCACTGAAGATAACCTCATTATTCCCACAACATCCGTAGGTAACTCTGCCAGCTTTGTTGAATTTGCCGACAAACTTATTATTGAGATTAACACCTCTGTAAGCACCGAATTTGAGGGCTTGCACGATGTTTATATTCCTGAATCCCGTCCACATCGCGGTCCTGTACCATTATTGAATGTGGATGACCGAATTGGAACAAAAGGTATTCCATTCGATCCTGCAAAGGTTGTGGGTATCATCTTCAATGATCTACCTGATTCCCCTTCAAACATCACCGATCCAGATGATGACACGCAAGCCATTGCCAATCACCTTATTGCTTTCTTTGAAAAAGAAGTGGCAGAAGGCCGTTTACCTAAAAACCTTGGCCCATTACAAGCAGGTATTGGAACAATTGCCAATGCGGTATTAACAGGCTTTAAAAACTCAAGTTTTGAAGATTTGGTGATGTATTCAGAAGTACTGCAAGACTGTACTTTTGAATTAATTGACGCGGGAAAAATGAATTTTGCCTCTGGTTGCTCAATGACACTGTCCACTGAATGTGGTAATCGTGTTTTTGGTAACCTAGACAAATACAAAGATAAATTCATCTTACGCCCACAGGAAATTTCCAATCATCCAGAAATTGTACGTCGCTTAGGTATTATCGGCATCAATACCGCTCTTGAGTTTGATATTTACGGTAACGTCAACTCCACACATGTTGGCGGGACCAAAATGATGAATGGCATCGGTGGTTCTGGTGATTTCGCACGTAATGCACATCTTGCCATTTTCGTCACGAAATCAATTGCGAAAAATGGCGATATCTCATCTGTCGTACCAATGGTGAGTCATGTTGACCATACTGAACACGATACAGATATTCTAGTTACAGAAGTTGGTCTAGCAGATTTACGTGGTCTAGCTCCTCGTGAGCGTGCACGTGTCATTATTGATAACTGTGTACATCCAGACTATAAAGATGCATTGAACGATTACTTTGATCGTGCTTCTGCTAAAGGTGGTCACACACCGCACCTATTGAAAGAAGCAGTGCAATGGCACACAAACTTTGAAGAAACTGGAAAAATGCTGCCATAAACGTAATGATGTAAAAAAGTATGCCATGCGCATACTTTTTTTATGACTGATTTTTATTGTAATTCAACACTTATCAAATCGAAAAATTTCATTTATTGTATTAATAACTGTCTAAACAATAATCAAAACACCATGTTCATCATACGACAATTTCAAGATACAGATATCGAAGATTTAATTGCACTCTGGGAAGTCTGTGACTTGTCCCGCGCTTGGAACAATGCTGAAATTGACATTTTCCGTAAGGCACAGCAAAAAGATGATTTATTTTTAGTCGCCGTCAAAGATGACATCCTCATTGCATCCATCATGGGGGG
>JASGGM010000044.1:0-13513 GCA_047605045.1 Acinetobacter sp.
AAAAAGACTTAAATAAACCATTACCATGCTTAAATAATATGCTATTTTAAAATCATAACAACAAGCATAATGAGGGTAAGGCTATGGAACGCAAGGCTCTATTTGTATGGTTAATGGCCGTATTATCATCGGTCGTATTGGTGATGGGATGTGCTAAGAAAACAGAAACGACCACACAAAATATTCAAATCAAACAATCGAAAATTATTGCTGGTATGCCTGTACATGAGCAGGATTATCAGGTGAGGGAAGTGCAGTCTTTAAAAATCACGAAGCCTTAAGAGGCGATACATCAGAGCATGGCCATGGCCTTGCTTGAAGCAGCATAAGTCATCATGATTTTATGGGGATGCTCAGAAAAATTGAATAAAAAAACCTGATCATTTCTGTGATCAGGTTTTTTATTGACTATCTTAAGATACTTTATCGCCTGCTTTTGCGCCACTATCAGGAGAAAGAATAAAGATCCCTTCACCATTGCCTGCGGCAAGCACCATACCATTCGACACCCCAAAACGCATTTTACGCGGTGCAAGATTGGCAACTAAAACCACCAGTTTGCCTTTTAAGTCTTCAGGTGTGTATTGGCTACGAATGCCACTAAACACATTGCGTGGTTCAGCTTCACCTGCATCTAAAGTGAGTTGCAATAATTTATCAGAACCTTCAACGGTATTGGCGTCTAGCACTTGTGCCACACGTAAATCAATTTTTAAGAAATCTTCAATCCCAATAATGCCTGATTCCGCAGAAGTCGATTTTTCTGCCACTTTTTCCTTTTTCTTTTCTGCTTTTGCTGGGGCAGCAGCAGGTGCAGCCAAGGAGTCTTTCGATGCATCTACCATGGCATTCACTGCTTTCGGGTCTACACGTTGCATTAATGGCTGGAATTGCGCAATTTCATGCTGTGTTAAAATCGTCGTGCGAGATGCAAAATCGAAACGATCAAGTTTGAGGAAAGCTTGTACTTCATTGGCCAATTTGGGTAATACTGGCGATAGATAAACAGCCAATTGACGGAACAAGTTGATCCCGACAGAACAAACATCATGTACTTGCTGTTCCTGACCTTCTTGTTTTGCCAATGCCCACGGTTTTTTCTCATCAATATACTGATTGGCGCGATCTGCCAATGCCATGATTTCACGAATAGCTGCTGAAAATTCACGATCTTCATAGGCTTTGGCAATCGAATCACCTGCATCAATAAAACTCTGTACCAACTCAGACTCAGCACATTCAGTCGATAAGGTATTATTAAAGTTGCTATTGATAAATTTGGCACAGCGACTCGCAATATTCACCACTTTGCCCACTAAATCTGAGTTCACTTTTTGAATAAAATCATCAAGGTTTAAATCAGAATCTTCGACTTTATCCGACAGTTTAGATGCGAAGTAATAACGCAAATACTCTGGATTTAAATGCTCTAAATAAGTTTCTGCCTTAATAAATGTGCCACGAGACTTAGACATCTTCTGACCATTTACCGTTAAGAAACCATTCACAAACAAGCCCGTAGGTGTACGATAATTGGCACCTTCCAGCATGGCAGGCCAGAATAGGGCATGGAAGTAAACAATATCTTTACCAATAAAATGATAAACATCATATTGGCTGTCTTTTTTCCAGAAATCATCAAAGTTTAAATCTGGGCGCTTCGCTGTAATATAGTTTTCAAAGCTCGACATATAGCCAATCGGTGCATCTACCCACACATAAAAATATTTATTCGGTGCATCTGGAATTTCAAAACCAAAGTATGGTGCATCACGGGAAATATCCCAGTCGGTTAAACCCGCATCAAACCATTCGTCCAGTTTATTGGCGATGGATACAGGTAAACGACCTTCATCTCGTGTCCATTTCTGTAGATATTCCGAAAAGTTCGGCAATTTAAAGAAATAGTGATCCGATGATTTTTCGATAGGCGTTGCACCACTGAGCGTTGAGCGTGGATTGAGCAACTCTGTTGCATTGTAAGTTGTGCCACAGACTTCGCATGAATCGCCGTATTGATCATCCGCTTTACACTTTGGACATGCGCCTTTAATAAAACGGTCTGATAAAAACATGTGTTTTTCAGGGTCGAAAAGCTGTGTCACTGGGCGGACTGCAATATGGCCTGCTTCACGGTTTTTAAGATAGATATCACTCGAACGGGCTTTATTGGTATTGCTATGTGTTGAATCGTAATGATCAAAACTAATACCAAAGCCTGCAAAATCACGTTCATGTTCTTTTTGCACAGCGGCAATTTGCTGTTCTGCCGAAATACCGTTAGCTTCGGCCCGTAGCATAATCGCCGTGCCATGCGCATCATCTGCACAGACATAAGTGACATCATGCCCCATTGCACGCATGGCACGAACCCAAATATCAGCCTGAATATAACCGAGTAAATGACCCATGTGGATGGGGCCATTGGCATAAGGGAGGGCATTGGTGACCAGGATTTTGCGTGCAGACATATCTCTCTCTTTGACGATTTAGGAACGTCTCGATTTTACATGAGTTATCATCGAGTTGCATGTGGCAATTCGTGAATTCTTTTCAATCCCATATTAAAACATTTAAGGAGACAAGAAGAAGAGCACATATTTGGGCAATTTCGATGACGTTTCATTTTTCATTTTAGAGATTGCCGATTGATAGATGAACAATCAATGAAGATCGGTTGCGAAAAATTGAGCGCCTGATATTGTCCTGTCGCTAGATTAAACACCTTCAATCTTGACGATCTTATATTTAATATTTGAATGACTTTTGAATGCAGAATTTGATCGGTTAAGACAGGCGCAACGACACGCGGGCGCAAGTGACCTTGTTGATCAATCTGGAAAGAATAAATAATCTGGAACTGATGATTGACGATAGGCACATTTTTTTGAGCTAACATATGACACGTCGGCCGATCTATTCTTGGTCGGATCATCTGAAAAATGGCTTGTGATATCGGTAAAAACCTAAAGGTTTTTTCATAGACAGGATAAAATTTTGTTTTACCATTAGATGATAATTCCCCCTTTATGTTTTGTGAGGGTTGTTGTTTTATAGTTGAATCAGAAGTGGCCGCCTGTGATGCGAAGTCGGAGATTGATATTTGCTGTGCCTGTTGTTGTATATGATTCCTAAGGGAGGGCGGCAATTTGGGCTGGTCTGGAAATCGAACCTGTATTTTGCCTGTGGCTTCAGGCTGCAGTGTGATTGTTACAGTATATTCAGTAATATTGACGTGTTGATCATCCATGATGACTTCCAGTACGTTAGGTAACTGGACCGGTGGTGGAGCATCCACGATGATTTTCGGTACGTTAGACAATTGGACTGGCGGTGGATCATCGGCATAAGCAGGACAGGTCAATCCGCTATACATTAAAAATAACCCTAAAGTGAATATTGCCTTTTTCTTCATTATCTTTTGACGAATTATCATAGGAAACTCCATTTTACCAATACCACCATATCATGATGTCATTTTATAGTTAAACGCTTCATTGATTATAGGTGATAATTTTCTCATCATTTTTTGAATTAATATTTCTGCGGTTTGTGTAGGAAGTTTAGCTGAATCAATACAACTTCACTTAAAAAATAGCACTATTAAAGGTACACTAGAACAACTATACAAATCATTTGTTTCGGAGCGCCACGATGTCATGGTTTTCATCACTTAAATCGGTTTTTTCACCTGCACAAGATGTGAAAGAACAAGACATCGAACAGGTTCTACAGGCTTATCTTTTGCCAGAGTCGAAGCAGCCTCTACAAAATCGTGTGAGTCAACTTCAACTACAAGGTAGAATCCTGCAACTCAGTATTAATACCTACCCGAATGAAAAACATTTATTACAACAAATTCATGATGAGTTAGCAGAAGCTTTGCAGAAATGCGGGATTGAAGAACTCAACTTGCATGTAATTCAACAAAAAACAGCTTCACCAGACCAAACTCAGCATAAAGCAGCCCAGCAGCAGAATTTACCACCAGTCGTAGATGCATCAGCATCGCAATCTGTTCAAGCAGAGCATGATCCAAATAATCCACCAATACAAAAAGCAGCGCCTCAGCAACGTGAAGTGCCAGCACATCCCCGTATTCAACATGTAATTGTGGTGTCATCGGGTAAAGGTGGGGTTGGTAAATCGACCACAACGGTTAACTTGGCACTTGGTTTACAAAAGCTGGGTTTAAAAGTCGGTGTGCTTGATGCAGACATTTATGGTCCAAGTATTCCAACCATGCTTGGCAATGCAGGTCAAACCCCAATGATTGAAAATGAGCATTTCGTGCCTTTAGAGGCCTACGGAATGCCTGTTTTATCAATCGGTCATCTTACAGGGGATAATAATACACCTGTCGCATGGCGGGGGCCGAAAGCCACTGGTGCGTTGATGCAATTATTTAATCAAACCCTTTGGCCTGATTTGGATGTGTTGGTGATTGATATGCCACCGGGGACAGGGGATATTCAACTGACCTTAGCACAACGTATTCCTGTTTCTGGCGCCGTGATTGTTACAACACCCCAAAATGTTGCGCTGTTAGATGCAACCAAAGGGATTGAATTATTCAATCGTGTGCACATTCCTGTGTTGGGTGTGGTTGAAAATATGTCGACGCATATCTGCTCGAAATGCGGACATGAAGAGCAAATTTTTGGTGTCGGCGGTGGTGAGAAACTTTCAGCGCAGTACCATATTCCTTTGTTGGGACATTTGCCGTTAAATGCAAACATTCGTGCCAATGCCGACCAAGGCAAGCCAAGTGTAGTTGCGATGGACGAAGCGATGGACAGTTATATGGCAATTGCGAAAAAACTGTATGAAAAAATTGAGCAATTGCCGAAACGTGAGAAAAATCAAAATCGAATTTTCTAGGTTTGTTTCTGGATTGAATTGTGCACCTGATAAGAGATAAGACTAGGCGCGTGAATGGTATTGTTCTGCTAAAGCGTACAATGCCGTTTTTTCCAACTTTTCATTACACTCCAGCGCCAAAGAATACATGTGCTCAGATAGAGTAAGATTGCGAAGATAAGTGCTTCGAGCAATAACCCCGTCATTAAAATTTTGGCTAGACTGGTATCGACATGAGCGTGCCCAAAGTTTTTAATCCAATTGGCAATTTGATGCATAACACCCATTAACATTGGTTTATCAATCATCTGTACATGATAAATCTTTGTACCGAACCAAAAACCTGTATATAAAATGGGAAGGATGGTAAAAGGATTACTGAGCCATGCTAGGGCTAAACTGATGGGGAGATTGACTTCTAAAAAAAGTACGGTCAATACAATAAGAATGCTATGAAAGGGTATGGGAAGCAGACCAAAAAAAGTACCTACAAAAATTGCCTTACAAATTGAATGGCGGTTCACATACCATAACAATGGATTTGCCGTACGTTTCCCAAACATTTTCACTACTTTCATTGATGCAATATGTTGATGAGACGGCAACCATGACTGTAAAAGTTGTTTAACCATAAAATTCCACTGCCACGAGCATTGGTCAAGCGCTAAAAGTGCTTGAACTTATGTTCTAAAATAACACAAAACTGGCTTAAATTGACCATTTTGATCATCTTCTAGATGTTTCGATATTTGAGAAAATACCATCTAAATATTAAAAAATATTTAAAATCATTGTCTTAAAAAAATTAATTAAACTTTCTTACAATTGAAATTTTGCCAAGACTGGCAATATCGCATAGGCTGTCTGAAATCAAAAAACGAGGTCATTGGATGATTTCATGGATATTTATCGGTCTAGTCATGACGATTTTGTTAACGCCAGGGCCAACAAATACTTTGTTGGCATCTTCAGGTGTGCAAGTAGGAGTGAGAAAATCACTGAAACTCATCCCTGCTGAAGCGATGGGATACTTCATCGCAATTGGTGCGTGGGGAATGTTAATTGGTTTTATCTCCAAAACACTGCCGTTATTGCCAGTTATAATTAAGCTTGCCAGCGCAACCTATATTGTATTTCTTGCGATTAAATTATGGAAAACGGCCAAGCAAGACCTCAATATGGATCAGCCAACCATTGGTGCACGCGAGTTATTTTGTGCCACTTTATTGAATCCTAAGGCATTGTTATTTGCTTCTGCAATTTTTCCTGCAAGTGCATGGACAAGTTTAAAGCTTTATATGATGCATATTTTGACCTTTGAAGCCCTGATTATGCCGATTGCGTTATGCTGGATTCTTCTTGGTACAGTTTTAACCAGTAATAAAGTTCAATGGTTGAATGCATGTAATTTACAGCGCACAGCGTCTTTAGTTTTAATGACTTTCTCTGTACCCATGAGTTATTCAGCTATTTTAAGTTTGCAATAGATATTTGCCGATTTCGTCTTACGGTATAAGCTGAATCTACATTGAAATAAGGCTCTCCAATAGTTCAATTGGGGAGCCTTATTTTATTCAGGGCATTTTTCAGTTAAAGTATCCATCAACATAAAGACACTAATATTTGGAATAAACACATGGCAATCAAGTCTGATCGTTGGATTCGGGAAATGAGCGAAAAGCATGGCATGATCGAACCTTATGCTGCCAATCAAGTCCGTTTTAACCAAGATGGCGACAAATTAATTTCTTATGGCGTATCGAGTTATGGTTATGATGTTCGATGTGCACCAGAATTTAAAGTATTTACTAATGTACATTCAGCGATTGTTGACCCGAAAAATTTTGATGAAAAAAGCTTTATCGACATTGAGTCAGATGTTTGTATTATTCCGCCAAACTCTTTTGCATTGGCGCGTACAGTTGAATACTTCCGTATTCCACGTAATGTCTTAACTGTATGTTTAGGGAAATCGACTTACGCTCGTTGCGGCATTATTGTGAATGTCACCCCGCTTGAACCAGAATGGGAAGGGCATGTGACTTTGGAGTTTTCTAATACTACCAATCTTCCAGCACGCATTTATGCAGGTGAGGGTGTTGCACAAATGCTGTTTTTTGAAAGCGATGAAGTTTGTGAAACTTCTTATAAAGATCGTGGTGGTAAGTATCAAGGGCAGCAAGGAGTCACTTTGCCGAAAGCCTAAGCACCGATTCGATAAAAAAATCCCGCATGATGTTAATGCGGGATTTTTTTTAAATGTCGGTCAGTTCGGCGAGATTAACCTTTTAATTTTTCTAATAATTCTGCTTTACTGATATTTACCGATTCAGCATCAGTACGACCTTTATATTCAAACGTACCTGCATCCAATCCTTTTTCACCAATCACAATACGGTGTGGAATACCTGTCAATTCAAGGTCTGAGAATTTGACCCCTGGACGTTCATTACGGTCATCGAGTAGAACATCATACCCTTGTGCTTGTAACTCTGCATACAATGCTTCAGCAGCTTCCAAGGTACGAGGAGATTTATGCGCGTTCATTGGTACGATTGCCACTTCGAAAGGAGCAATTGCCGCAGGCCAGATAATACCTTTGTCGTCAAAGTTCTGTTCAATGGCAGCTGCTACGACACGCGTCACGCCAATTCCATAACAACCCATGGTCACAGTTAATGGCTTGCCATCCTCACCTAGAACTTTACAGTTCAATGCTTCTGAATATTTTTGACCCAATTGGAAGATATGACCGACTTCAATACCGCGTTTAATTTGCAATGTCCCTTTACCATCTGGAGATGGATCACCCTCTACTACATTGCGTAAGTCATAGACTTCATCAAAGCGGGCATCACGTTCCCAGTTCACACCAGTTGCATGTTGGTCGACTTGGTTTGCACCTGCAACGAAGTCAGAAAGTACCGATGCTGCACGGTCGATGATCACTTTGATACCTTTTTCAACCAAACCCTGAGGTCCTGTATAACCAGCAACCAAGCCATACTGTTGCAGTTGCTCTTCAGTTGCAAAGGTGAGTGGTGAAGCAATTAATGGATGCTTTTCTGCTTTAATTTCATTCAGTTCATGATCGCCACGCAAGAATAATGCAACCACGGGCACATTGCCTTGTTCATCGGCAATACCTTGAACCAACAATGCTTTAACAGATTGTTTGGCATCACGATTTAAAAATGCACATACCTCTGCAATGGTCTTACAGTCTGGTGTTTCAACAATCTCAAACGCTTGTGTTGCTGCCTGACGTTCACCGACTAAAATTGCTTCTGCTTTTTCCATATTGGCAGCATAGTCCGATTCAGTCGAGAAAATCACATCATCTTCGCCACTTGAAGCCAAAACATGGAATTCGTGCGATGTTGAACCGCCAATTGAACCTGTATCCGCTTGTACTGGACGGTAATCTAAACCTAGGCGATTAAAAATACGGCAGTAGGTGTCGTACATGACATCATAGGTTTCTTGTAATGATGCTTGATCGACATGGAAAGAGTAAGCATCTTTCATCACAAATTCACGAGAACGCATCACACCAAAACGTGGGCGAATTTCGTCACGGAATTTGGTTTGAATTTGATAAAAATTGATCGGTAATTGCTTATAACTTTTTAATTCGTTACGTGCTAAATCCGTAATTACCTCTTCATGTGTTGGACCAAGTACAAAATCATTATGATGACGATCTTTAAATCGTAATAACTCTGGACCATATTGTACAAAACGGCCTGATTCTTGCCACAGACTCGCTGGTTGAGCCACAGGCATAAACACTTCAAGCGAACCAGAACGATCCATTTCCTCACGAACAATCGCTTCAACTTTATTTAAAACTCGTTTCCCTAAGGGCAACCATGTGTATAAACCAGATGCCAATTTACGAATCATGCCAGCTCGTAACATGAGTTGATGTGAAATGACTTCCGCATCATTTGGAGTTTCTCTTAAAGTTGCAAATAAAAAGCGGCTCGCGCGCATGAAAGTTGTCCTAATACTAAACAGTGACCAAGGGGGATTATACGATAAAACCTATTGTAGCAGATGCGATAAGGTTGAGATTGCGGTTATAACTTAATGTTATAGGTTAAAAATATATAAACACGACCTAAAATGCCAATAACAAATTGCAGATTCATACACATGAATCGGGCAATCCGTTGAAAAATGATCAGAATAAAGGTTTAATACACCCCATAAAATAAATAGTTTTTAAATTGAGGTAGACCATGCACGCTCAATTGGATTCGTTTACCATTATGGTTGTTGATGATTCAGCAACGGTTCGTCATGCTGTTGACACTTGCTTGACAGAACATGGAATGAAAGTAGTCGGATTTGAAGATGGTTTTGTTGCATTGGCCAATGTGGTTGAAATTCAACCTGACCTCATTTTTTTAGATACAGATATGCCCAGATTAGATGGATTTCAAACCTGTACGTTATTAAAAAATAATCCAAGGTTCCATCATGTTCCTGTGATTATGTTATCTTTTAACTATAGCCCATTTGAGCAAGCAAAAAGTAGACTTGCAGGTGCAGAAGATTTTGTTATAAAACCATTTGGTCAAGTTGAATTATTACACGTGATTCAACAGTACTTAAGTTCTAGCGTTGAATAATGACCTGTTATTGAGGATGCAAACCGTACATGGCACGTATTTTAATTGTTGATGACTCTCCAACCGAAACTTTTCGTTTGAAAGAGATTTTAGGAAAAAACAATCATGACATCATTGAAGCCAGTAATGGTGCCGATGGTGTGACACTTGCCGAAATTCATGTACCCGATTTAATCTTAATGGATGTTGCAATGCCTGGTTTAAACGGATTTCAAGCAACACGTTACATCACGCAATCTGCCAATACGAAGCATATTCCCGTCATTATTATGAGTACTAAAGATCAATCAATTGATGAAATGTGGGGTAAACAGCAGGGTGCTGTAGATTATTTGAAGAAACCTTTATCTGAAGTGATATTGTTGGGAACAATACAAAAATATTTAGAGATTTAAAGTAAAAGCATAAAAATGGGGATAACTTAAGGGTTATCCCCATTTTTATGCAACGTTAGTTTGCCAGTAAACCAATCAGAATTTTTTCATAAATTTCGGCAAGTGGTTCTAGGTCATCTACATTGACATGCTCATTAATTTGGTGAATTGATGCATTCAGCACACCGAGTTCCAGTACTTGTGCGCCAGTCGGTGCAATGAAACGCCCATCCGATGTTCCACCACTGGTTGAAAGCTCAGTGTCAATCCCACATACATCTTGAATGGCTTTTTGTGTTGCCTGAACTAATTCGCCGACAGGTGTAATAAATGGCAAACCTGATAAATTCCAGACAATGTCATAATCCAAACCATGACTGTCCAAAATTTCATCGACACGTTCTTGTAATAATTCTGCAGTGACTTCAGTGCAATAACGAAAATTAAAAGTCACTTCTAATGTGCCAGGAATAACGTTAGTGGCACCAGTACCTGCATGAATATTTGAAATTTGGAATGAAGTGGCGGGGAAATACTCATTGCCATGATCCCAAACTGTGCTACACAGTTCATGCAGTGCTGCTGCTGCTTGATGAATTGGATTATTTGCCAAATGAGGATAAGCGACATGACCTTGTTGACCTTGAATGGTCAGTATGCCATTTAATGATCCGCGACGACCATTTTTAACAATATCACCTAAACGATGTGTACTGGATGGCTCACCAACCAAACACCATTGAATTTTTTCTTGGCGGGTTTCTAAGGTTTCAATGACTTTCACTGTTCCATTTTTGGCAGGCCCTTCCTCATCTGACGTAATGAGATAGGTAATAGAACCTTTATGATTTGGAAACTTTGCGACAAAACGCTCAGTAGCAACCACCATTGCTGCCAAAGCGGTTTTCATATCTGCACTACCACGGGCATAAAGTTTGCCATCGCGTATTTCAGGTTGGAAAGGCTGGGTATGCCATGAATCTAAATTCCCCGTTGGCACAACATCAGTATGACCTGCAAAACAAAAAACGGGTTCTTGTGTTCCCCGTCGTGCCCAGAGGTTATCTACATCTTCAAAGCGCATCGGTTCGATATGAAACCCAACTTTTTCTAAACGGTTGGCAATAATTTGCTGACAGTTGTGATCAATTGGCGTAATAGAAGGTTGGCGCAACAATTCCAAACTGAGATCAAGAGTTTCAGAGCTAGACATAAGTAACCAAAAAATAAATAAATCTTTCAGCTATGATAGGTGAATACGTTATTGATTGAAATGTTCAAAACAAAAAAACCTTGTCATTAAGACAAGGTTTTTAATGTATAAAGGGGCAGATTAAAGTTTCTCTTGAGTTTTATCTGCAGTATGGCTTACAGCTTCACCAGCCTTAGATACATCTTGTCCTACGCCTCTAAATGTATTACACCCTGTTAAAATAACAGCAAGTGCGATAGAAGTAAGTAAAATTTTTTTCATCATGTTCTCCATTTAAATTTTTTTAACTGCAAACTAAGAATAATCAATGTGTTCCGAAAAAAGTATTAAATTTTACGTGATAAGTGTATCGTTATGTGTGTTTTGTAAGCGATTGAAACAAAGGGAATGTCTTCATGTTATTAAGACGAAACATATAAAAATGATCTAAATTTGCATTGACATATAAGTTGTTTCGCCACCACCGAGCAGGCAATGAACGGTTGTGTGCATTTGGACAAATCCATTCATGACGAGAAAGATAAAACATGGGTTCGGCAGGAATAGTATGTCCCCAGAAACCAAGACGACGCTGCGTATTAATCCATGATGGCGTTGGAAAGGTAGAATGCTGTGGTAAATATAATTGTCCTTTTAAAACGGCAAAATTTTTATCTATATCGCTATTGAGTACATTGGAAAATTGAAATTGTTTCTCGGAAAAATGATTTAACTTCTTAAACAGGGTGTCATCACGATTTAAACCATACCAATCGAATATCCCATATGTTTTTTCTGCTAAATAATATTTTAAAGCCACTTCCCAGTGTTCAATCTCACCAGTATCATGATTTAACAGCACAAAATCTAATTCACCCAAGGTATGCGCACCTTGAATTTGCTGTAACCCATGTGCTAACAATTGATAGGGGTGATAACGACAATCGGGATTATCCGATAACCAAAATTTTAATAGGTGTTCAAAACGTAAGCCTAATCGTGTACTTTTTAAAGGGGCTAAAAAATTGATGATAATCTCAGGATGATGATCAAGTTCAATTAAACGAACATAATAGCGCTCAAAACAGATTTTCCAAAAATTATTGGGATGCAATTCAAAACGATGTTTGATTGGTAAGTCTGCGGGGACTTCACTTAAAATATTAGGGCTGGCCAGTGCAAATGCCAATTGACGTACAATTGGTGAATTAAATTGGCGCCACGGTTCAAAAAAAACATTAGAATCTTGCATATATGAGCTCTATGTTTAAGCATAAGCGGCAAATAAGTTAACATTACAGAGAATGAGATAGTAGGATAACAATGCAATCTTTCAAAACCATCTTTTGGAAAATATTGGTGATTGTTTTTTTAATCTTGGCCTTTATTGGTGCGCTATTACCAGGATTACCTACAACCATTTTCCTTATATTGGCTGCATGGGCTGCATCTAAAGGATGGCCTCAAGTGGATGACTGGTTGTTAAACCATCCTAAATATGGTGCAACGTTAAGGAATTGGCGTGAACATGGCACAGTACCGCGTAAAGTAAAATGGATTGCATGTTCGATGATGTTACTCAGTGCATTCATTATGCTCTTTACACATGCACCACTGGCTGTGAAAATTGGTACAAACTTAACAATGTTTGTCGTTGCAGTTTGGTTATGGTTAAGACCCGAGCCAAGAGAGCCATTACAACATATTTTAAATTATCCGAGCCACGCAATGAACTCTAATTTTCAGCGTCAAGATGCAGATATCCTCATTGATTTAGAGCAGCAGCAATTAATACTTCCGAAATACAATAAATATTATTCTGTTTCTACGGGATTAAATGGCATTGGTGAACAAGAGAATAGTGGAAAGACACCTAGAGGGTGGCATTATGTTGCTGAAAAATTCGGAAATAATTTACCCATCAATAGTGTATTTAGGGCTAGACAACCTACAGGTGAGATCTATTCTGAGATCTATGCATTACAGCACCCCAACCGTGACTGGATATTATCTAGAATTTTATGGCTGCGTGGATTAGAAGATGGCTTTAATGCAGGTGAGGGGTGTGATACCTATCAACGCTATATTTATATACATGGCACGCCAGATCAGGAGCCGATGGGGATTCCAGTTTCACACGGTTGTATTAGAATGCGTAATACTGACATTGTAGAACTCTTTCAATTGATTGATGAAAATGCGCTGGTTTATCTATCTGAGTTTGCTATTAATCATGACCATAAAACCGTCTAATTAAATGCATTATTGTGCTATAAAAATATAATGTATTGAAAAATGACTTAATTTTTAATCATTCAATCGAAAAAAAAGCGGAACTGCTTTAAAAGCGTTTGACAGTAGGTAAAGATTCTCTATAATGCACCACACAAACGACGAAGACGTTAAGGGCGCTTAGCTCAGTTGGTAGAGCGTCTGCCTTACAAGCAGAA
>JASGGM010000045.1:0-13405 GCA_047605045.1 Acinetobacter sp.
GGGGCGTTAACTCAGGATAAAAAACTCACCTATCGCTTGAATGTGATGGGTGAAAATGGCGAAACGTTTAGAGATCATGTCGATTCAAAACGTTGGAATATTGTGCCTGTTATTCAGTGGACACCTTCGGATTTAACCAAAATTACATTAGAAGCCGATTTTTTGCGTAATCAGCATGCCTTGGATCGTGGTTTCACGCGTTATAATGGGCAAAAAACTTATTCCTTTAATACGTCAGATTATTGGTGGGAGTCTGGCAAAAATCGCAATCTTTTGTATAACAATAACGATATGGTGCAATTGCGCATTGAGCATCAACTCAATGATGTGTGGAAATTCAATGCTGGGTTTCAATATTTAAACGGAAACTTGCATGGCTATGCGGTTGAAGCTGGCGCTGTTAAGGCGAATACCAATGGTGAAGTGATTACCAGAAATTATAATTGGCGTAATTTGGACTGGATTGATAAAAATTTTCAGGCCAATGTGGTTGGGAATTTTAATTTATTTAATCTGCAACATACGTTTATTTCAGGCATTGAAATTGATCATTACGACTATAAGTCCTATATCATTCGTTCAACGGCTGATTTTGATTTAAATATTTATCAGCCTTATGTTCTACAAGCATTGCCAGCGTTGGTGAATGTTTCCAGCAATGACAGAGAAAAGCTGAAAAGCAAAGCTTTTTTTGTTCAGGATCAAATTGCGATTACAGAGCGGTTAAAAACGTTATTGGCTTTGCGTTTTGAGAACTATCAGCATGATTACATTACTTATTTAACTAGTACAGCATGGTCAACGGATCAGAATGCGTTTATTCCACGTGTCGGTCTTACTTATGATGTCACAGACCGCTTCACCATTTACAGTAATATCAGTAAATCATTTAAACCGAACTCAGGCGCAGACCGAAATAATCAGGGCTTTGATCCAGAAGAGGGCATATCCTATGAAATCGGTTCAAAATATGCATTGTTAGATCGCCAACTGTCCTTCGATACGGCGTTGTACTATGTAAAGAAAGAAAATGTCTTAACGGTTGATCCTTTAGATAGCACCAAAAGTATTGCCACAGGTGAAGTGACGAGCAAAGGAATTGATTTAAGTCTGGTTGGTAACATTACACCTGCATTGAAAGTTATAGGTAATTTTTCTTATGTGGATGCTGCTGTCAGTAAAGACAATTCTTTAGCAAAAGGAACGCGATTGGCCAATATTCCGAAGCATTCTTTTAATATTCTAGGTGTTTATGAAATTCAATCGGGTATTTTAAATGGGTTGGCACTCGGAATTAATCAACGTTATGTGGGGAGCCGTAATGGTCAAACGGCTAATAGCACTTATAAGATGAGCGGGTATGCCACAACAGATCTCATTTCTTCTTATCAAGTAAATAAAGATATTCGTTTGAGTTTTGACATCAAAAATATCTTTAATAAAGACTATGATGATAGTGCATTTAACCGATATGTCTATCCAGGCCAGCCAAGGACTGTAAGATTGGGAGTGACCTATAGTTTCTAATTTGAACACTGCTTGTGTAGCAAGGTGCGTTCATTATTGAACCCGATTGGTATTTAAATAGGGTTATAAATCCCAACTATTCATGGTTGGGATTTTTTATTTATTGATGGCTGTGTTGTTGGAATGCACTGACACAATCGGTATAGCTTTGCTGTGCCTGCTGTTGCAGTTGTGGGGACATGGCCAAATATGAGCTGATCCATTCATCAGCCAAGTTTTTTTGAAACGCTGGGTGCTGGTAGGCATAACCCGAAATGCTGTCTTGTTGGGCTTTTTGCATCCGCTCTAATAACGTTGTTTCATTGGCATTTACATTCGGCTGACGTATAACCCAACATAGAATGGCCTGATAATGAGCACGATCTTCTGCACTGGGTGTATTGACATGTATCATCCACCAAGCTGCCACAATAACCATGGGGATTAAAATTAAGAGATAGCGTTTTTTCATGTGGTCACCTTAAAGTGACGCCGTATTTTATGCAAGCTTATTTTTTAGGACTCACTTTGATACAATCGTTCTTTTGGAAAAACTGCTTTAAAGCATGAGCCTTGATTTGGAGAGGACTCAATTTCTAAATGTGCGCCGTGTTGCATGAGGACATGTTTGACAATGGCCAAGCCTAACCCTGTTCCCCCTGTTTGACGACTACGTGCCGAATCAACGCGATAAAAACGTTCGGTTAAGCGTGGTAAATGCTTTGGATCAATGCCGATACCATTGTCTTGTACAGTGAAGTAACCATGTTCACTATCATCATGCCAACCAATGGTCACCACTCCACCATCTTTTGGGGTGTACTTGATGGCATTGGTAATGAGATTGCCAAATGCACTGGCAAGTTCAATATCTGAGCCGATAATGTCACAATGGCTGTCGATGTCGAGATTCAAACTGTGGCCATAATCTGTATTGTAGGCTTGCGCATCATCAAAGAGTTGGTTCATTAAACTTGGCATGTCGACAATTTGATTTTTAGCAATGCTTTTGTCATTTTCTAACCGTGAAAGTAACAATAAATCATTCACTAAACTATTCATTCGACGGGTTTGTGAGAGCATTTGATCGAATGGTCGTTTCCAACGTGGGTTGAAGTCATCTTGATCGGTAAAGGTTTCCAAGTAACCGCTGAGCACGGTTAAAGGGGTCCGCAATTCATGCGAAATATTATCTACGAAGTCTTTCCGCATTTGTTCTAAGTTATGTACCCGAGTAATATCATAAACCACCAATAATCGGCTTTCCATGCCAAAACGGGTCAGTTTTACTTGCACATAGCGATCTTCTTGTAATGATAATTTGAGCTTAATACCATCGGGTTGTTGTTCCATATTATTGAAGTAATCAATAAATGTAGGTTGCCGCAAAATTCCCAAAATATTGCGACCACGATCAAGTTCCCGAATACCCAATAAACGTTGTGCCGCAGGATTCCACCATTCAATTTGATGCAGTTCATCGGTTAAAACAACGGCTTCTGCTAGGGCAATCAATGAAGATTGAGCACGGTCAATCAGGCCGACCATTTCCGCCTGAACGACGCGTTCTTGGCGTTGTGAACGATAAATATTGAATAATAATGCACCCCAAATGCCATTTAAGTTTGGCGGAGCGTCGTAGGGACGATGAGAGATCCATTGATTGACGAGGTATAAAGACCTCAGGTGTAAAGCAATAAAGAGGACACACGCAATGGCAAGACAAATCCATACATATCCAATACCGAAGCCGATGAAAGCAGCAATAACCAATAAGAATAGCAATAATCTTAAATCTTGTTTGGCATATTGCCATAAACTGCTATAGCGATAGCTTTTGTGTTCATGGCTTATTTCAGGTGTTGGATAGGGTTCGTACATAAAATTTGTTTTACTCAGGCAACATCAGCACGGGTCGAAAAGCGGTACCCAGTTCCTCGCACAGTTTGCACAAAACGATCTACGCCAAATGGTTCGAGTACCTTACGCAAACGGCGAATATGAACGTCAATAGTACGATCTTCTATATAGACATTTCCACCCCAAACTTGGTCAAGGAGTTGCGCTCGTGTGTAAGCACGTTCAGGATGGGTCATAAAAAATGCAAGCAAACGGTATTCAGTCGGCCCCATATCCAGAATATTTTCACTATAACTGACACGCTGGCTAACTGGATCAAGTACTAGACCATTGGCATCAATACTTTTCTCACCGCTCAGTGCATTGGAACGACGTAATACGGCTTTAATACGTGAAACCAATTCGCGGGTCGAAAATGGTTTGGTCATATAATCATCTGCACCTGCATCCAGACCTTGCACTTTATGGTCTTCTTCGCCACGTGCGGTGAGCATGATCACTGGAATTTCAGACAGCGTTTCATCTCGTTTTAAACGTCGACATAGATCTACACCACTAATACCATTGGGCAGCATCCAGTCGAGTAAGATGAGTGCAGGGCGTTGATCGACAATCAGTTGATGTGCTTGTTTGGCATCTTCAGCTTGCAAACACTGGAATCCCGCCATATCCAGCGAGGTGTGGATCATTTCACGAATCGGTAATTCGTCATCAACGATTAAAATATAATCCTCTTTCACAGATGCTGTATCCTATAGCTGCTTTAATTTTGAATGCACTTATTACAAAGATTAATTATGACAATATCATTGCAACCAAGGAACGTGCAGCGTAATTTCAGCATTATTTGTGACAAATTCTTGATATCGGCATGAATAAATCATGACAATTGATTAAAAACGATAAAAAGTTAAGCGTTGAAATACTTGTAGATGACATGTATGTGACAATTCACTTTCATCTTACAATGTCTACATTCATGAATATGAGATAAGTAAACCATAAAATATTATTTTTCATCATAAAAAACATTATATAGGATAAAAATTAGTTATATATTGTTGGAAATTAAAATGATTTTTAAAAATTCTAGCCAGTCTAGTCAAATATTATTTTCTCTTATTTTAGGCGGTTCAATTCTTTTAACAGGATGTGGTCAACAGCAAAAGAATGATGCTGCAACGCAAGCTTCAGGTACTCAACCATCATCAGAAAGTGCAGATTTACCTAAAGAAGTACGTCTATCATGGGGTGGGGGCCCGCGTATTTGGGTGCTTGGTAAAATCGATGGTGATTTTGAGAAAGCTTTTGGCACCAAAGTAAAATGGGTTGAGTTTGCGACAGGGGCAGACGTTTTAAATTATTTTGCTGCAAATGAGATTGATATTGCACGTTTTGGCTCAAGCCCTGCAGTTGCAGGGATTAGCCGTGGTTTGCCTATAGAAATTATTGGTTTAGAAGGGCTTATTTCAAAAGCTGAGCGTTTAATTGTCAAGAATGGCATTCAATCGCTAAAAGGGCTGGAAGGACATACGGTTGGCTATCCACCGAACTCGACAGCTCAGTATGCGTTAGAACAGGCACTGGCTTTGGAAAAGGTAGACAAATCTAAAATCAAATTTGTTCCATTAAAGCCTGCGGAACTGGTATCGGCATGGTCACGCGGTGATATCGATGCTGCCTATGTTTGGGGACCATTTTCACAACAACTAGAAAAAAATGGTGGTAAAGAGATTTATGCCACGACATCGCTCAATGAACAAGGAATTCTGGTGTATAACAATTTTGTTGTCCGTAAGGAATTTGCAGAAAAATACCCCGATTTAGTGGTGAAGTTCCTCAAAACGTATCAACATGAAGTGGAAGAATATCAGCAAGATCCAAAGGCGGCTGCTGAAAAAATATCTAAATATTTAAATTTACCATTCGATCAGGTGTCTGCAACTTTAGCTGGTATTGAATATATTCCGTTGAAAGATCAAGCGACCTCAAAGTATTTGGGAAGTCAACCGCATGAGGAGAACTCAGGGATTGCGAAGGCTGCACAAAACACGGCGAAATTCTTGGTCAATATTGGTGAATTAAAATCAGGTGATGTTGCTAAGAGTTATGCGCCACACATTAATAGTCAATACCTTATTGAAGCAACAAAATAATAAGTAATAAGGCAACACCATGTATTCTTGGACGAAAAACTCAAAAGTTATCAGTGTGGTTTCATTGGTTGTGGTTTTAATCGTTTGGCAAACAGCGTGCTCACTCAACGCTGTTTCTGCTATTTTATTGCCATCGCCATTACAAATAATTGAAACATTTATAGATTTATTTAAAACAGGCTATCGTGATGTACCGTTTTATCAGCATATATTGGTGAGTACAGCCAGAGCCTTGTTTGCTTTTTTTGTTGCCATTCTGGTTGGTGTACCGTTGGGTTTAGTGATGGGACAGTCAAGCGTTTTAAATGCGATGATTGATCCATTTATTCAATTTTTACGTCCTATTCCTAAAATTGCCCTGATTCCTTTGGTCGTGGTCTGGTTAGGGATAGGCGAAGAATCTAAATTTTTTCTCATCTTTATTGCGACTTTTCTGAGCGTGGTTGTGGGTGCTTCTGCTGCCACACAGCATATTCCACATGGCTTTATTCAAGCAGCGCAGACCATGGGGTTAAATCGGACGCAAACGCTATTTAAAGTGATTTTGCCATCGGCATTGCCAGAAATTTTTACCACTATTCGCTTATCTATAGGTATCGGTTGGACCTCATTGATTGCAGCAGAAATGGTGGCTGCAACGTCGGGTTTGGGCTGGATGATTATTAATGCAGGTACCTATTTACGCACCGATGTGGTGATCGTAGGGATTATTTTATTGGGTTTTATTGGCTATTTCCTCGATTGGTTACTGATGAAAGCACAACAGAAATGGGTGCCTTGGACGGGGAAAGCATAATGAGTAAAGCATTTATTGAACTGAACCATGTGACCAAGCAATTTGTTCAAGCGAAAACTGAAAATACCGTACTCGATAAGATCAATCTACAGATTCAAGAGGGTCAGTTTGTCTGTTTATTGGGTCCATCAGGGTGTGGAAAATCAACAATCTTGAATTTGTTGGCAGGTTTTGAACAACCGTCATTCGGTGAAATTAAAGTTGATGATGAATGGGTCAAGAAACCGAATATTGATCGGGCGGTTGTATTTCAGCAACCACAATTGTTTCCTTGGTTAACTGTCAAACAGAATATTCAATTTCCATTGAAACAGTCGAAAGTGACCAAGGCTTATATCGAACAAGAAACGCAACGCTATTTAGAGAAAGTTGGGTTGACCAAGTTTGCTGATCACAAAGTTTGGCAAATTTCAGGCGGCATGAAACAACGTGTGGCGTTAGCACGTGCATGGATTATGAAACCAAAAATCCTGTTGATGGATGAACCTTTTGGTGCGCTTGATGCTCAAACACGTATTTTAATGCAGGAATTTTTAATTGAATTATGGCAAGAGAATAGGACAACGGTCCTTTTTGTCACACACGATGTAGATGAATCATTGCTGTTGGCAGATCGTATCATTTTGATGTCGGGTCATCCCGGGGAAATTCGGGAGGATATTCCAATTGCTATACCGCATCCCCGCACAATCGAAAATTTGACATCGCACATCGAATTTATCGAAACCAAAAAACATATTTTGCATATTTTACGCGAAGAAGTTAGTCGCATGATTGACGATTAAAATAAAGTACAGAGGAGTATTCCATGTTATTTAGTCATTTCCCCCGTGTGAAACTTGTTCATGCACCAACGCCACTTGAATTTTTAAGTCGTTTGACGGAACAGCTGGGTGGGCCAAAAATTTATATTAAACGAGATGATGCAACAGGCTTGGCAACAGGGGGGAATAAAACGCGAAAATTAGAGTTTTTAATTGGGGATGCCCTTGCACAAGGTGCAACACATGTGATTACACAGGGTGCAACACAGTCAAACCATGTGCGTCAAACCATTGCAGCTGCGAACAAGTTTGGATTAAAAACCATTGTTTTGTTAGAACAGCGCGTATCTAACGGTGCGGATGAATATTATACCAATGGCAATGTATTATTAGATGAAATACTGGGTGCTCATATTGAAGTGGTTGCAGGTGGAACAGATCTGCAGGCAGCGTTAATAAATAAAGCACAGCAACTGAAAGAACAAGGTGAAAAACCCTATATTATTCCTGGGGGCGGTTCAAATGCGATTGGCGCTTTAGGTTATGTTGCGACGGCAATTGAGTTAATTCATCAATTGAATGATTTACAACTGAAGCCGAGTGCTCTTGTACATGCAACGGGCAGTACAGGAACGCAAGCAGGTTTATTGGCGGGTATTGCCGTAACGCATTCGGATTTACCCGTGTTAGGGATTAGCGTTCGGGCAGAAAAAACCAAACAAGAAGAAAATGTTTATCAACTGGCGCGTGAAACCTTGCAACATTTACAAGTGAATCCAGATATTCTGGAACGAAGCAAAGTTCAAGCCAATAGCGATTATGTTGGTGAGGGGTATGGCATTCCAACCCCCGCGATGGTTGAAGCGGTGGAACTCTTGGCCAGAACAGAAGGTATTTTGTTAGATCCAGTTTACAGCGGGAAAGGATTTGCTGGCTTGGTTGATTTGATCCGCCAAGGGCATTTTTCTAAAGAGGATACGGTTATTTTCCTACATACGGGCGGCGCAGTTGGTCTATTTGGTTATCGTTCGGCATTCTCTCATCATGCGCCGTATCGCTTAGCAGAATGAAAACGTTCAATTCAATTCCAGTATTAGGAATTCTGGGTGGAATGGGGCCTGCTGCAACCATCGATTTGCAGCAGCGTATTTTATCACGTAGTCCCGCACAAAGAGATCAGGAGCATATTCCAACGGTGGTTTGGAACCACGGTGCAATTCCAGACCGACAATTGGCATTGGCAGGTCGGGGTGAAAGTCCATTCGCGGCAATGCTGGACGGCTTAAGATTATTAGAAAAAAGTGGTGTCAGCAAAATTGCAATACCCTGTAATACGGCACATTATTGGCATGCAGAATTACAGCAACAGACGGAGATTGAAATATTTAATCTGGTGCAATTGACCGTCGATCACATACGACAACATCGGCAAGATGCGTGTGTTGGAATTTTAGCAACCAAAGGGGCATTGTTTACGCAGTTATATCAACATGAATTAGAAGCACAAGACATTGCTTATATTGTGAATACAGTCGAAGACGTGGAAGAGCTCGTGATGCCTGCATGCTACGCTGTAAAAAGCAACAATTGGACTGCTGGTGGTCAAGCCTTTGAAATTGCTGGGCAAAAACTCATAGATCAAGGCGCAAATGCTCTGATTTTGGCTTGTACTGAAATTCCAATAGGTTTACAAGCGATTCAATCAGAATTGTTGGCAATGAGCTATGATACGACGACTATTTTAGCAGATACATGTATTCGCTGGTTTTATGGCTCGCATTAAACCAAGTGTGCCAGTCATCTTCGGTTGAAGAAAATCATGGATTCCATGACCTAACTTTCTTTGATAGATCGTTGAAATCATAGCATTTAAACCAAACGATGAATGGTCTTCTTCTTCCATACAAAATGATAATACGATGCTTGTAATATGCATAAGCTTACAAATGCCAGCGCATAGGCCATCCAAATACCCGTTAATCCCCATAAATGGCTAAACCAATATGCACAAGGAACTTCAATGAGCAGGATAGATCCAATATTAATTATCATCGGGACTGTGACTGTACCACTGGCACGCATAATGCCTGCAAAAATTGCATTGGCAGCAAAAAACAGAATAGCCCACAGGACAATAAACAATAGTTTTTGGCCCAAGGCAATTACATCCGCATCGGTGATAAACCAAGCCATTAAATAACGAGAAAATAGATAAGCAAGAACAATTAAGCTTCCCGTAATCACAATATTAATTCTCATTGCCGTGCGTGTGACTCTGCGTAACAGCTCTACTTTACCAGCACCAATGGCTTGCGCTGCAAAGATAGAAGCTGTGATGGCGATTGATAATGCAGGAAATTGAATATAATTGAGCACTTGATTAACCGCACCATAAGCGGCGGTTGCATGTGCACCGTATTGATTGACTAAACCAACCACTACCAAGCCCGCAACCGATGTGGTAATCATTTGAATCCCTGTTGGAACGCCCAGTTTTAAAATTGTTTTACTCAGCTCAGGTTTAAATTCAAAATGAGAAATCAGGGCTTTATTGGGGCGAAGCGGATGTTTTTTGACATTTAAATAAACAGCTAAAAAAGTAAGTGCAGCAAGGTTTCCCACAATGGTTGCAATTGCGGGTGCAATAATGCCAAGTTTTGGCAATCCCCAGTAGCCCTCAATAAAAATTGGCGTCACGACTAAACCAAATAAACTGGTCATGGACAATGCCACCAAAGGCGTAATGCTATCGCCCACGCCACGTAATACAGAGGTATAAATAATATACATAAATAACAATGGACTGCCCGCCAACATACTACGTACATATGGCACAGCAAGATGCAGCACTTTTGCATCCGTCCCTAATAATTGTAAGAGATGTGGAGTGAAGGCAATGCCCAAAATCGCAATACATAATCCCCCCAAAAAAGTCATAAACAGGGTCGCACCCACCACCTGTTGCACTTTTTCAATATTTTGTGCCCCCCATGCTTGCCCAACCAAAACGGTTGCACCTGCAGAAAGACCGATAACGAAAGCCATCAAACAAAATAAAATGGGAAAAAAGACAGAAACTGCCGCAACCGCATCTACACCTAAAAATTGACCCACAAAAATGGTGTTAATGGTTCCCGATAAATTTTGCAAAATATTGGTAACCACCAAAGGCATTAAGAAAACCAGAAAAGTCTTCCATAGATGTTCTTCTGAAAATACGGGGCGTTGTTTCA
The DNA here is from genome assembly GCA_047605045.1 of Acinetobacter sp. GTDB lineage: Bacteria > Pseudomonadota > Gammaproteobacteria > Pseudomonadales > Moraxellaceae > Acinetobacter. Next base: position 10,316 of record JASGGM010000045.1, read on the forward strand.
TAAATGATGATGTGCGAAAGAGTGCGGAGTATTCTACAGGCTGTTGAAAATTTCCCCAATGCTGTAGGGCAAAAAAGCGTTAAAATCTGTAAACACTGTATAACGTGCTGTGCTCAGGCCTCAAACCTGAGCCAATATTTCACACGCCTGTTGCAAGGTTTGGTCTTGTTTCGCGAAGCAAAAGCGAATCATACGCAAATGTTGTGGTGGGTTACGGTAAAAGACAGAAATTGGAATCGCAACAATTTGATGTTGTTCGGCAAGCAATTGACACATTGCCACATCATCCAAATCGGGTCGAATGTTGCTGTAGTCAACACTTTGAAAATAGGTGCCTTGCGTCGGATGAAATTGAAAAGAAGATTGTGCCAAACCCGAAATAAACACATCACGTTTTTGTTGATAAAAATGGGCCAATTCAGCGATGTGCTGTGGATGCTGCTGCATAAAATGCGTTAATGCGACTTGGCAGGGTGTATTGCCACAAAAACTCGCAAATTGATAGACTTGACGAAAAAGTTGCATCCATTGTGGTGCAGCCACGCAATAACCTGTTTTCCAGCCTGTGACATGGAATGTTTTCCCAAATGAGCCGACCACAATACTTCGCTGCCGTAATTCGGGAAAAGATAAGGCTGAATAATGTTGTTTTCCATCGAAAATTAGATGTTCATATACTTCATCAGACAATACAATAATATTTTTATTTTCAATAATTTGTATTAGATTATGCCAGTCTTCTCTAGACCAGATGGCGCCGCTTGGGTTGTGTGGTGTATTCACAATAATCATGCGTGTGCGGTCGGAAATCGCATCGGCAACCCGTTGCCAGTCAACATGAAAATCAGGTGCAATTAAATCAATGTGAATGGCTTTGCCTTGTGCCAACGTAACCGCAGGTGCATAACTGTCATAACTTGGATCAAAAATAATGACTTCATCACCTGCACGGATTAAGGCTTGAATGGATGCATACAGCGCAATGGTGGCACCAGGCGTAATATTAATTTCCGTGATGGGATCTACAACAAGACCATCGCGTTGTTTAAATAATGTCGCCACTTGCTCACGCAGTGGTAACCATCCATCACCTGCGGCATATTGGTTAAAACCATCACTCGAGGCTTGTGCAAGAGATTCAATTAATGCGGTTGGGGCAGGAAAATCGGGAAAGCCCTGCGAAAGATTTAATGCATTTAACCGTTGTGCCAGTGCCGACATTTGGCTGAATATGGTCACGCCTTGATGAGGAAGTTTGGATGGAAAATTCAGCATGAGACCACTCTGGTATGTTTGCTTGTTGTTTAACGATCAACATTTAAAATAACATGATCAAAGATGTAAACAATGCATATTTATTGCAATGGAGGGAGCTTGTTTATGACATTTCAGGGGAATGGAAGGTGCTTTGATGAAGCTATGAGTTTACAGTTTCATCAAACCCATAGAAACAGGAATCCATGATTCGGCACTGGACACTTTTGAAAAATGGTTGTGCAATGAGATAGGCCATAACAGTTAAAAAAGTGATGGCTCAACCTAAATCGCTTTTATGAATTGTGCTTGAGATTTTACGTTATAACCAAATTTCAATTCCAGCTCGAATAATACCTAGAATTAAACCAATAAATGCCCCAACCACCACGCCGTTGACACGAATCATGTGTAAATCACCGCCAACTTCATTTTCAATTTTGCCAATCATTTCCGTAGAATCCCATTCATGAATCCGTTGGCTAATAAATAGAATTACTTTATCGCTATATTGTGCACTGAGTTGTACTGCTGTTTGGCTCAGTCGTTCATTCAATAACTGACGCACCTCAGCATTTTTAATCAGATTTTCACCGAATAACTCAATAGCCGCACGTAAATTTTGTGCAATCCCCGAATGTGGCTTATTTAAATCCTGTTTCACAGCTTGAAATAAAATCACCACTGCACCACTGGCAAAATTCAGCATTTGTGGGCTTTCGAGCAATGCATTTTTGGTTGCATTTAGACGAATACTCGCGGCACTGTTGGCATCAGCCAGATCAGTCAAGAGCTTTTGACCATACGCTTCAATATGTTGTCGCCATGGGTGTTCAGGATCACTGAGCATGGCTTCAACTTTTTCGACCACACTGTTGATGGTACGTTGTTCCATATCAATACCAAGCCAATGAATACCTTTGACAAGTTTCGCAACACCTAATTCCTGAAATAAGCGTTGTGTGATTTCATGTGTTTGTTGTGGATGTGCCAGTAACCAATCATGGGCAGCATCTAAACTATGTTGCAACATATCTTGATGGAAATCATTATCCAGAATGGCCCGTAATAATTGACTTGCCAAACCATTCATTTCGGTATTTTTAAGCCATTGCACACTGTTGCTTTGAATAAATCCTGCAATTTGTTCTTGCCCAACAAAATCCAATACTTTAGGCAAGCTTTGTTGCATGATGAGCGTGACTTGATGGCTATGTTCAGGATTTGCCAACCATTTTCCTGCACTGAGACTTAAATCAGTATGCAATAAACTTTTTTGCACAATCTGTGGAGATAAAAAATTCTCCTGTACAAAACGCCCCATCGATTCAGCAATACGGGCTTTGTTACGAGGAATAATTTCGGTGTGATCTCGTAAAAAATGAGGAATTGGCATTTTGCCAAAAGGATTGCGGAATAATACGGTAATGGCATACCAATCTGCCAAACCACCGACAACACCTGCTTCTGCACCTAACATTAAAATATGAATGAGGGTTTGATGATTGGGAAAAAATTTAGCGAAAATCATTAAGCCCAGCCAAGCCACAACCGCTAAAATGAGCGCAATTGTGGCAAAGCGTTTACTACGATGTAAATTGGGTGAAACAGGTGTTGCATTTAAACTCATTGTGCCTTCCTAGGCTGTGGGTTAGGTGGTGTCGGTACTAAAATCGTCCCTTGTGGGCTCACACCATATTTTCCACCAATCGACTTTAAAATCAAGGTTGCATCGAAAGCATCAGTAGGCATTTTTTGTTGATCTTTAAAGCATTGAATGGTGTAAGACACTTCTGTCGGATCAAGTCTTACCACTTCGGGTCTATCGTAAAATGG
>JASGGM010000046.1:0-13403 GCA_047605045.1 Acinetobacter sp.
CTAAACTTTCAGGTAAAAAACGGATTATTGCAGAAACTGGTGCAGGACAACATGGTGTGGCAACTGCAACCATTGCAGCGCGCTTAGGTTTGGAGTGCGTTGTGTATATGGGGGCAGATGATGTCAAACGTCAAGCCATGAACGTGTATCGGATGCGACTGTTAGGTGCAACCGTGATTCCTGTAGAAAGTGGCTCAAAAACCCTGAAAGACGCGCTCAATGAAGCGATGCGTGACTGGGTGAGTAACGTTGATTCGACTTATTATGTGATTGGTACCGTAGCAGGGCCACATCCTTATCCGCAATTAGTTCGTGATTTTCAGTCCATTATTGGACGTGAAGCACGTCAACAAATTCAACAACAAGCAGGTCGTTTACCCGATGCCTTGGTGGCATGTGTAGGGGGCGGATCAAATGCGATGGGCTTGTTCTATCCATTTTTAAACGATTATGACGTAAAAATGTATGGTGTTGAAGCTGCAGGTTTAGGCATTGAATCAGGCAAACATTCTGCGCCATTAAATGCAGGTCATGTGGGGGTGTTACATGGCAATCGTACTTATTTAATGAGCGATGAACAAGGCCAAATCATTGAAACCCATAGTATTTCAGCAGGGCTGGATTATCCGGGTGTTGGGCCTGAACATAGTTTCCTTAAAGATATGAATCGTGTGCAATATGTACCGATTAATGACGACGAGGCCTTACAGGGTTTCCGCGATTTAACAAATATTGAAGGGATTATTCCTGCATTGGAAAGTGCACATGCCATGGCGTATGTCACTAAATTGGCACCAACCATGTCGAAAGACGAGATTATTATTGCAACTGTTTCAGGTCGTGGCGATAAAGATTTGATGACGGTTGCCCGTTTAGATGGTATTCAGATGGTGGAGATGTAAATCTCTGCCACCCCATAGCATCATGCTATAAGAACTGAACCTGAATTGGATGAATATAAAACAATTCAGGTTTTTTTTATTAAAAATGAATATAAAAAGTGGATGAGTGGCACGCTCTATTTGCAAAAGCAACAGCTTTTGCTAGGGCAATATTCCTATGTGAGACAAGCTATCATTCTGTTTATACTTTAAATTTTTGATAAAAATCCAAAAAATGCACAATCTTGTGACTATCAGAAAGCCTGAAAATTAGGTATCTTTGATCATTGAGAAAAAATCCCAAATATTGATTAATATCGCAAGTGGATTGTTCTCTCTACGTTGAATGCAATTCTGCCGATTTTTGTCGCTGTGCAATAAATAAAAAATAGCGTTACAATGCGGTATCGTATGAAACAGCATAATTTTATTTTTGCATGCAAGGAAAGTGAATCCTATGTCCCGTCTAGCCACACGTTTTAAACAGCTTCAAACTCAACAGCGTAAAGCACTTGTTTCTTATGTTATGGCAGGCGATCCACATCCTGAAGTCACTGTTCCTTTACTCCATCGTATGGTTGAAGCAGGTGTTGATGTCATTGAGCTGGGTTTGCCATTTTCAGATCCAATGGCAGATGGACCTGTAATTGCTTTAGCTGCTGAACGTGCTTTAGCTGGTGGAACCAATACACTTGACGCTTTAGCGATGGTTAAGAAATTTCGGGAGCAAGATCAACAAACACCTGTTGTATTGATGGGATATTTGAATCCAGTTGAAGTGATTGGTTATCAAAAGTTTGTTGCACAGGCCAATGAATCTGGTGTGGATGGGGTATTACTGGTCGATTTACCGCCAGAAGAAGCACATGAGTTTAATCAGGTGCTAAAGCAATTTGGAATGAATCAGATTTTCTTATTAGCACCTACTTCGACAGATCAACGCATTCAGCATGTTATTCAACAAGCAAGTGGTTTTATCTACTATGTTTCACTTAAAGGTGTGACTGGTGCAGCAACGCTAGATACCACTGAAGCAGCAGCACGTATTGCTAAAATTAAAGCACAAACAGATATTCCTGTTGGTGCTGGTTTTGGAATTAATGATGCACAATCAGCGAAAGCTATGGGTGCTGTTGCCGATGCTGTTATTGTGGGTAGTGCTTTGGTGAAACCATTTGCGACGTTACCCCCTGAACAAGCCGCAGATCAAACAGTTCGTAAAATTAAGGAGCTTCGAGCGGCGCTCGATGAGTGAAAATGAGTCAAGAAGTTAAATCCCAGAAAGTTTTAAACCCATCGACCCCGTGGACGCAACGTCCTGTACCTGGCATTCATTTACCAGACCCGCAGGAAAATTTTAAAGCAACATTTAGCGAACCAACGGTTGAATGTCCAGAGTGTCATTCACTCACAACACGTACTGCAATGTCATTTAATGCTTATGTTTGCCCACAATGTGACGAACATTTGCGTATGAAAGCACGTGACCGTTTAAACTGGTTTTTCGATCAAGTTGATGCTGAATTGGGGCAAGAATTTGTTGCCAAGGATCCATTAAAATTTGTAGATAGCAAACCTTATCCTGAGCGTATGCAGGAAGCACAAAAGAAAACGGGTGAGTCTGAAGCACTGGTTGTGATGCAAGGGACGCTTAAAAAATTAAAGATCACGGCATGTGCATTTGAATTCGATTTTATGGGCGGTTCAATGGGAACGGTTGTTGGCGATCGCTTTGTGCAAGCCGCTGAAAGTGCCATTGCCAAAAAACAACCATTCATTTGTTTTGCCGCTTCTGGTGGTGCACGTATGCAAGAAGGCATGCTGTCTTTGATGCAAATGGCACGCACTTCTGCAGCAATTGAGAAAGTCAAAGCAGCTGGACTACCATATATCGTCGTGTTAACCCATCCTGTTTATGGTGGTGTAACTGCATCATTGGCAATGCTTGGAGATGTTCATTTGGCTGAGCCTAAAGCGATGATCGGTTTTGCTGGTAAACGTGTGATTGAACAAACCGTACGTGAAAAACTAGAAGAACCCTTCCAGCGTGCAGAATATTTACTTGAACATGGTGCAGTGGATCAAATTGTTCATCGCCATGCATTACGTGATACTGTATACAGAATTGTTAGTAAATTGATGAACATCTAAATTGAATAGCTTTGCACCATCACATCAAGATGATTTAATCACATGGCTCAATTATTGGGGCCATGTGCATGTGACAGGAATAGATTTGGGCTTAGAGCGCGTCATTCCTGTCGCAGATAAACTACAAATAATGAATCCCGATGCCAAAATTATTACGGTTGCTGGGACGAATGGCAAAGGTTCTACCACCACTGCCATTGCAGCAATTTTGCAACAAGCAGGTTATCGGGTTGCACTCTATCAGTCGCCACATATCTATCGCTTTAATGAGCGCATTAAAATTTCTGGAATAGAAGCCAGCGATCAAGAACTCATCGATGCTTTTATTTTGGTTGATCAAGCACGCCGTGATTGTGGTTTAAGTTTATCTTTTTTTGAAGCGACCACTTTGGCCGCTTTTTTGATTTTTAAACAACGCCATTGTGATGTCTGGGTTTTGGAAGTGGGGCTTGGTGGACGCTTAGATGTCGTTAATATTATCGATCCAGATGTGGCTGTGATTACCAATATTGGTTTGGATCATGTTGATTGGCTAGGCGATACAATTGAAAAAATTGCATTCGAAAAAGCAGGTATTATTCGTTCAAATATTCCTGTGATTTTTGCAGGGCATCAGCCACTGCCACAGGCCATTCGAGAGAAAGTTGAACAGTGTAACGCAACATTACATGTCTTAAATCGGGATTATTTTTATAAAGACCTCGATGATGAAACATGGTTTTTCACAACACCAGCCAGCACAATTCAACTGCCGCAAGGCCATTTAGCGCACGAAAATTTATCTACTGCGGTGGCTGCTGTACTGTTAAGTGGTCTGGCGATTACGGATCGACATATTTTTGATGGTATTGACCGTGCGCATATTGCGGGCCGATTTGAAGTTCGACAAATCCAGAATAAAACAGTCATTTTCGATGCTGGGCACAACCCACATGGTGTAGAATTTTTGTTAAAGCAATTGCACAAATTCATGCAATGCAATAAACAATACACTGAAGTTGTTGCCGTTTTTTCCATGTTGGCAGACAAAGATGTGAATGCTGTTGCTAATTTACTGCAAACACATGTTTCTGAATGGAAAATTGCACCGCTTGCCGTGCCGAGAGCGGCTGAGCTCGTACAGCTTCAGCAAGCATTGCAATTTGCAGATGTGCAACAATATGTAACTGTGGAACAAGCATTTCAGGCAGCCCTTGAACAATTGCTGCCACATCAACTTATTTTGGTTTGTGGTTCGTTTCATACTTTAGAAGCGGTTTGGGAGTACATTGAATAATGTCAATGAATAGTAAACAACGTTGGATGGGTGGCGTTGTTTTATTGGGGGGAGGTGTTCTTTTAGCAGCATTGTTAATGAAAGGAACACAGGAACTTCAACAAAAACAATCAACTAAACCAGATAAAACACAAGTGGCGACGAACACTGTAGAAAAACCTGGTGAAATGCAGGCACTTCAACCCCTGACAGTGGATGTTGAAACGGAAAAACGCTTACTTGAAGAGCAAAGACATGCAAGAGAACGTGCTGTGGCTGAACAAGAGGCACGTACACAGCAATATTTGGCACAGCAACAACAAGCAGAAGCAGAAGCAGCACGCAAGGCGGCTGAAGAATATAATGAAATTAACAAACGCCGTTTGAGTGAACAAGCCAGTTCTGACAACATCCCACCAGATATGGGGGGAGAGAAGAGCAAACTTAACACAGATGCAAGCATCGCAGGTCAGACAGCTCAAAAATCTGCTTTAACTCCTGATGAAGCTGCACGTAAGAAATCACTGCAAGAGACAGCGCAGAAAAAGCAAGCCGAAGCGGATGCAGCTCGAAAGTCAGCGGCAGAAGCTGAACGTCAAGCAAATATCTCTGCACAGAAAAAAGCAGATGAAGCCGCGCGCAATAAAGCAGAACTTGCCGCTAAAAAACGCATAGAGGAGAAAAAACAGGCTGATCTTGCTGCTAAAAAACAAGCAGAAATTGATGCTCAGAAACAGGCACAAGTCAAGAAACAGGCAGAAGCAGACGCTCAACGTAAACTTGATGAGAAACGTAAAGCGGATGCCAAGAAAAAAGCAGATGCCGAAAATGCACGTAAACTTTTAGAAGGTGGCGATGCGAAAACAACGAGCAAAGACACCAAAGAAACAGATGTGAAAGATAGCAAAAAATGGATGGTACAAGTCGCTTTGGCAGGCAACCAGGCCAATGCAGATTCCATCGTTTCTCGTTTAAGAGCGAAAGGTTATAAAGTGGTTACTAGTCCAACATCCAAAGGGGTTCGGATTATGGTTGGGCCATCGAAAGATCGAGATACGGCTGATGCAGCACGAAAAAAAATTCAAGCTGATAGTAGTTTGGGCATGAAATCTGCGTGGGTTATTGATTGGGTTCCATTAGATCAGCGTTAATTACTGAATGGAATGGTACTGGATAAAAGCGATATATGGGATCGTTGATCTATTACAACGATTTAAACTTGTTGTAAGCGATTAAGAAATGAAATATCGGATTTACAACGATTAAACTGATGCTTACTTAGGTAATTGTGTTTTTATATTACGATGATCATGAGGCATAACGGTTTTTCTCGCTAAAAAACTAACCTAAGATTGATAATAGCGTATCTTGTATTATGGAATCTATTTATTATCTTGGGGCTTTGGTATGACAGAGTGTTGTCTCATTTTTGATCTAGATGGAACACTTGTTGATAGTGAGCTGATTAATGCACAGGTACTTAAATCCTTATTTAATGATCTGTCGTATGAGCCATATGAATTAGCGTTGACTTATCGAGGCTGGAAATTAGATAAAATCTTAGCAGATATTTATAAGCGTGATAAATTGATTGCAAATGAAGAGTCGGTAGCGAATTATCATAGTCTGGTTGAGCAAGCTTTTACTGCGAATTTGAAAGCATTTGAGGGAGTGGCTCAAACACTTGAAAAATTATCCCAACGTAAATGTGTGGCTTCTAGTGCGCCTTTAACTAAAATTAAAGCAGCACTAGATGTTACTGGACTTTCCAGTTTTTTTGGGGAGCACTTGTTTAGTTCTTATATTGTTGGACATTGGAAGCCAGATCCAAAATTATTTCTTTTTGCTGCTCAGGCGATGGGTGTTCCAGCACAAAAGTGTATCGTAATCGAAGATAGTCAGGTGGGTATTACGGCTGCAAAGTTAGCAGGGATGATACCTATACAATTTGGCAGTCAGATAGCGTATGACACTGATACGTATTACTTTTCCGATTATAAGGATCTTCCTGCATTAATTGAGGGTATCGTGAGTAATATGCATTAATATTACTATATCAATGGCTTACGAGTAAAGAATCAGTAATTTTCCTAAGCTTCATTAGGGTGATTTTATGTACGATTTTAATATATATAGAAATCAATGGATTGAAGCATATTATGACGGTGACTATAGTATGCTAGATTTTTTAGAATCTTCTGATTTTTATGTAAGAACGAATAATAGAACAGTTGATAAGACAACGAGATTAAAAAGAATTTCTAATTTGAATCAGGTCGGGAAATGGTCACCTGTTTATACTAAACAGAATAATTTAGAATTCAAAAATCTCGATAATAATATGATCATTACAGGAGTCATAGAAGACGGTTTTCAAATCATAAAATTCACAGAACATTGGCAAATAGCAGACGCTAGATGGAAAATTTGTTATTTAATTATGGAAACTTGCTATGAATGAAAAATACTTTTTAAATTCTTAAAAAATGTGAGTAAGGTTGGATATTGATGTATGGGGAAGCTTAATTTTTTAAGGAAAGTCATCCGTGCTCAGTAGCTATGACTTGAATATAATTTTTAGCATATCTCTACTCATTGTTTTCTGTGATCTATAGCAAACCTCTGATGGGTCTAATAATATTTCCATTTTTGAAAAGGAAAAATTAAAAAAATAATTTATGTTATGCTAATACAATATTATTTCTTATGGTGAACTATGGATATCATGGTGTTTTTTATTCATGCTTAAATAATTTTTTAGTATTGAACGCTACTAATATTTTTCTTCTTTAGATAGCAAATATAAGTCATCTGTTATATATAGAAATTTTTCAGACAAAACTTTATGTACATCTTCAATTGCTTGATTATAAATACATGATCCTATTTCTTCTAAGAAAAAATCCAGTAAAAATTGAGCTGGAAAACTTGCCAATTCTATATCTAGTTCTTCTCGAAAATATATTTTCAGCTGTTTTATAATTTTTTCTTGTGTTTCATTATTAAGTTTTATCATCACGAATATTAATAGTGGTTTTGCTTAGAGTAAAATAAAAAGCCGAAGGATGAAACAATAATTAATTCTAAATTAATCATAAAAAATTATGATGTATTTTTATAAATAAATATTTTGTATTTTTTAATGGTGACTTGAAATTCTAGTAAACTGAGCACTATTTATTTTGCAATCAAATTAAATTCAGTGAATCGTTATTAAGTTGAAAATAAAAAATCCCTTGACCAGCAAGGGATTAGACAATACTTGTTTTTATATTTTAATCTTTGTTCGGCTGTTTGGTGAAGCGTAAATACGGTGTGACCGCATTATACCCAGAAGGGAAGCGTTCTTTTAATTCAGCTTCATCTTTAATTGCAGGTACGATTACAACGTCATCGCCTTGTTGCCAGTTTGCAGGAGTTGCAACTTTGTAATTATCGGTCAATTGTAAAGAATCAATGACACGTAAGATTTCATGGAAATTACGACCTGTTGAAGCAGGGTAGGTAATAATTAAACGCACTTTTTTATTTGGATCAATAATCACCAAAGAGCGTACAGTGGTTGTTTCACTGGCATTCGGATGTAAGAAACCATAAAGCTCAGACACTTTACGATCTTTGTCCGCTAAAATTGGGAAATTTACTGTGGTTTGTTGTGTCGTGTTAATGTCCTGAATCCAGCCTTTATGCGATTCGACATCATCAACAGAAAGTGCAATGGCTTTTACACCGCGTTGGGCAAATTCATCTTTTAATTTTGCTGTATAACCCAATTCCGTTGTACAAACAGGTGTGTAATCGGCTGGATGAGAAAATAAAACACCCCAAGAATCGCCAAGGAATTGATAAAAATCAATTTCACCTTCACTTGATTGTTGTTGAAAGTTTGGTGCTGTATCGCCTAAACGAATGCTCATGATGAAAACCTCTATTCATTATCGTTGCTGGTTATCCATACAATATGCCCGAATGTTTATGCAATGAAAATACGCTTTTGTTCTTTTTATATACATAATTGTGATAAATAATTCAGGTCTAGGCGTAATGCGTTGGTCATGATGTGTTAAAAAATGATCAGAATAGGAGATTGATGCATTAAAAAAAATTTTTGGCAAAAAAAAATGCTGGTTTTTACGCAAAAAACTTGTACTTCAAAATTCTAACTCCATAATAACGTCTAATCACATATTCTTTATTCATCTTTTGAATAGCAAAATTTAGAGAGTTTATTCATGCTGGCAGGTCTGATCGGAGGCATCTTCGGTACTAAAAATGAGCGCGAACTTAAACGGATGCGTAAAATTGTCGAAAAAATTAATGCGCTTGAACCGACGATTGTTGCACTTAGCGATGCAGACTTATCTGCAAAAACTCAACAATTCAAAGAGCGTTATCAATCTGGTACGAGCTTAAATGATCTGTTGCCAGAAGCTTTTGCGGTGTGCCGTGAAGCAGGAAAACGTGTGATGGGCATGCGCCATTATGATGTTCAGCTGATTGGTGGTATTACCTTGCATGAAGGTAAAATTGCTGAAATGCGTACAGGTGAGGGTAAGACCCTTATGGCAACCTTAGCGTGTTACCTGAATGCGCTCAGCGGTGAAGGCGTTCATATCATTACGGTGAACGACTATTTGGCACAGCGTGATGCTGAATTAAACCGTCCATTGTTTGAGTTTTTAGGCTTAACCGTGGGTACGATCTATTCTCTGCAAGCCCCTGACGAAAAAGCACAAGCCTATCGTGCTGATATCACCTATGGTACCAACAATGAATTTGGTTTCGATTATCTACGTGACAATATGGTGTTCTCGCTTGAAGAGAAAAAACAACGTGGATTAACCTATGCCATCATCGATGAAGTCGATTCAATTCTAATTGATGAAGCACGAACACCACTGATTATTTCAGGTCAAAGTGAAGACTCTTCACAACTTTATGCAGCGATTAATCACATTGCACCAAAGTTACGCGCTCAAAAAGAAGAAAAAGTTGTTGATGGTGGTCATTTCTGGATTGATGAAAAACAACGTTCAGTTGAAATCACAGAAACGGGCTACGAAGCTGTTGAAAAAGAATTAATTGAAATGGGGTTGTTGCAAGAAGGGGAAAGTCTCTACTCTGCAAATAATTTGAGTCTGGTTCATCATGTTTCTGCGGCAATTCGTGCACATTTCCTATTCCACCGAGATGTTCATTACATTATTCATAATGGTGAAGTCGTAATTGTCGATGAACATACAGGTCGTACCATGCCTGGACGTCGCTGGTCAGAAGGTCTACACCAAGCGGTCGAAGCAAAAGAAGGTCTAGAAATTCAGCCAGAAAACCAGACACTGGCAACAACAACATTCCAAAACTATTTCCGACTCTATAAAAAGTTGTCAGGTATGACAGGTACAGCAGATACCGAAGCTTCGGAAATGAAAGAAATTTATGGCTTAGATGTTGTATTGATTCCAACCCATCGCCCAATGGTACGTCAAGATCATAACGATTTGATTTATCTAAATTGTGAGGGTAAATACAATGCCATCGTTGCTGAAATCAAGCGTATTCAAGATACCCGTGCACCAATTTTGGTGGGTACAGCAACGATTGAAGCAAGTGAGGTCTTATCACAAAAATTAAGTGCTGCTGGTATTAAACATGAAGTGTTGAATGCCAAACAGCATGAACGTGAAGCAGATATTATTGCGCAAGCGGGTAGTCCTGATTCAGTGACCATCGCAACCAATATGGCTGGTCGTGGTACAGACATTCTGTTGGGTGGTAACTGGAAAGCCAAATTAGCAAAAATTGAAAATCCAACAGCGGAAGATGAAGCGCGCCTGAAATTAGAATGGCAACGGGATCACGAAACTGTTTTGAATGCAGGTGGCTTACATATCATCGGTTCAGAACGTCACGAATCACGTCGTATCGACAACCAATTACGTGGTCGTGCAGGACGTCAAGGTGATCCAGGTGTTTCTCGTTTTTACTTGTCATTAGAAGATGACTTGATGCGTATTTTTGCTGGCGATCGAGTCGTCGGTATGATGCGTGCAATGGGATTGAAAGAAGATGAAGCCATTGAACATAAAATGGTGAGTCGTTCGATTGAAAATGCCCAACGCAAAGTTGAAGCGCGAAACTTTGATATTCGTAAAAACTTGCTTAAATACGATGATGTCAATAACGAGCAACGTAAAATTATTTATACCCAACGCGATGCAATTCTCGCTGAAAACTCGCTTCAAGAATATCTTGAAGACATGCATCGTGATGTCATGAAAGGTGTGATTGCCAACTTTATTCCACCAGAATCTATCCATGACCAATGGGATATTGAAGGTCTTGAAAATGCTTTAAATAAAGATTTGCATATTCAACTACCTGTCCAGCAATGGTTGGATGAGGATCGCCGTTTAGACGAGGAAGGTTTAATTGAGCGGATTACTGATGAAGTCGTAGCACGTTACCGTTCGCGACGTGAACAAATGGGTGAAGAGTCGGCAGTCATGCTGGAACGCCATTTTGTACTTAATGCTTTAGACCGTCACTGGAAAGAGCATTTGGCTGCAATGGATTATTTGCGTCAAGGTATACATTTGCGTGGTTACGCACAAAAGAATCCTGAGCAAGAGTACAAAAAAGAAGCATATAATCTTTTTGTAAATATGCTGGGAATTATTAAATCAGATGTCGTGACGGATTTATCTTTAGTTCATATTCCGACGCCTGAAGAAGTTGCTGAATTAGAGGAACGCCAGCATCAGCAAGCGGAATCAATGCAGTTGTCTTTTCAACATAATGAAATTGATGGTCTGAGTGCTGCAATTGAGGCAATTGAAGCGGATACAGTGGGTGGTGTTCATTATGAAGATGATCTGGATGTTCAAAAACGCAATGGCGTTGTTCCACCTGCGAGCAGAAATGCATTATGTCCTTGTGGATCAGGTCTAAAATATAAACAATGTCACGGAAAAATTTAAGTGTTACAAAAGCAGAACAATAGTTCTGCTTTTCTGATTTTAGACACAGAGTACACTTTTACACCTATCACCTACTAACATAATGAGAGAATCGGATATTCCATGAAATTAGTTCATCTTCTATTTGGTACAATTGCGTTAAGTTCAGCATGTGCTGCATTTGCTGAAGAAACGAAACCCTTCACGACAACCGTTTCTAATGTACTTGCTGCAAAAGGTACGACAACAACTCAGGCTATAGTAAAAAGTGGGGCGACTACAGTAGTTAGCCCTAGAACGGGAGTTAGATATACCTTAGGGGATACAAATGGTCGCCCAATCACTTTAAAAACTGCGGCAATTGCTCCTGTAAATACTGAAACAGTAAAACGTATCTCAGCAAGCAATCCCGCGCTTTCAACAGAAAGCCAGCAAGAGGCTGAACAAAAGCTATTGGCTTTACCCTAATTTACTGCATTATATGAAGATTATTTGAACTGGCCGCTATTGGCCAGTTTTTTTATATATTGTTATATCTAGTGTATGTAAAAAGAGCATGCGATTGACTCGATTTTTTTAATTATATCTAATAAGCTACAAAGCTCTTACTTATTAAACTGGATCATCAAAAAATGGCTGTCGGCGATGTAACAATGCCACATATGCATGTGGTAAAAGGGGTGAAAATCGGAATAACAGAAGCACACATTCGTTACCCGAACCGACGAGACCTTGTTGTTTTTGAGTTTGCAGAAAATTCGAATGTTGCTGGTGTATTTACACAGAATGCATTTTGCGCTGCACCAGTTCAAATTTCTAAACGAAATTTATCCAAAAGTAATCCACGTTATCTTGTCATTAATACTGGTAATGCTAATGCAGGAACGGGGAAGCAAGGTATTCTCAATGCAGAAAAAACGTGTGAAAAGATTGCAGAAATTGGCAAAGTAACAGCAACGGAAGTTCTACCTTTTTCAACAGGAGTGATCGGTGAACAGCTGCCAATTCAACGTTTGCTTAATGCAATTCAACCTGCGTTTGATAATTTAAACGAAGATGCATGGGGGCAGGCTGCGAAAGGTATCATGACTACAGACACGACGCCTAAGGGAGAGTCCTTACAATTCCAGCTTGATGGCGTGACTTATACCATGACTGGGATAAGTAAGGGAGCAGGTATGATTCGGCCAAATATGGCAACCATGCTTTCTTTCGTTGCAACTGATGCGCCTATATCAAAAAATGTCTTGCAACACATGTTGAATATTGCTGTCAATCAGTCATTTAATCGGATTACGATAGATGGTGATACTTCGACCAATGATTCATGCATCGTTGTTGCAACGGGTCAGGGCGGGGGAGATGAATTGCAGAGTATTAATGACCCACGCTATCAGCCGATTCTAGACATTTTAATAAAAGTGATGAAGCGATTGGCGCAACTTATCATTCGAGATGGTGAAGGAGCAACAAAATTTATCACGGTTGCTGTTGAAGGTGGAAAAGATATAAACGAATGTTGTGAAGTGGCGTATAGCATTGCACATTCTCCCCTTGTGAAAACAGCAGTTTTTGCCTCAGATCCAAACTGGGGACGTATTTTATGTGCTATCGGTTATGCAAAAATCATTGATTTAGATGTCGAAAAAGTACAAGTTTGGCTGGATGAGGTACAGATTTGTAAAAATGGTGGCGCTGATTTGAACTATACCGAAGAACAAGGCGCAAAAGTAATGCAACAAACTGAAATGACAATTCGCGTCGATTTAGGACGTGGCCAAGCTAAGGATACCGTTTATACTTGTGATTTGTCCTATGACTACGTCAAAATAAATGCAGATTACCGCTCTTAAATCAATTTAATTTTTATGAAAGTCAGTTTTATTTAGAAAGTAAAGCTGGCTTTTATTTCATTAGGAGGGTGATAGCTTGTTGAAAAAACTAAAAAAATGATTAAAAGCTATGCAAAATCGAATAAATTGTTGAATAAATAAGCTCTCGGAAGGGGAAAGTAAGTTTTTTTAAATTAAGGTATTGACCTAAGAGCAGGTCGCGCCTAGAATGCACACCGTACCGCACAATGTGCGATACACAAAAAGCTGAGAAAAATCGGAGCATAGCACAGCCTGGTAGTGCACCTGGTTTGGGACCAGGGGGTCG